>CAZALG010000260.1:0-3093 GCA_964485935.1 uncultured bacterium
AAACACAGGTAAATGTAGAAATCTCGATCCTGTGCAAAAATGTTCGTTGTTAATATGAACAATCCTATCAATAAAAACATTCTTGCGTACATTTTTTGTTTTTTCATAACACTAGAGTTTAATTTTACTATCATTATTTATCCTCCTTAATGATATTGACATGGTTTATATATACTAATACTAGTCGTAAATACTCTATAGTCAAGCCGTTTAAAACAAATTCAATGTATTGATCAAGGTTTCGAGGATTCGAAATTTCAAGGGTTAAGGTAAAAAACAAATTAGAATAAAACAACAAATATAAAATCCTTTTAAATCTGTGTTCATCTGCGTCCTATTTTCTTAGTGTTTTTGTGTCTAAAATTCCCTTAAAATACTCTTTTTCAAAGACTACACTTGAAAAATGGCTATTTCATGTTATATTCAACAGTGATTAAACGATTAAAAAAGGTAATAGTAAAAGAGGAACTTCTGAAGGGAGTTCGTAAGGTAATAATAGGATACTCCGGAGGACCGGATTCGACATTACTTACAGAAGTGTTATCCGATTATGATGAGCTAGAAGTCATACTTGCATACTTCAATCATAATCTTCGGAAAGATTCTAAAAATGAGGAGAATTTCGTGATAAAAGAAGCAAAAAGAAGAGGAATCAAGTTATTTAAAGATGGGGCAGATGTAAGAGCCTATTGTAAAAGGTCTTCTCTTTCTATTGAAGAAGGTGCAAGAATTTTAAGATTTTCTTTCCTTAAAAATGCGAAAAACAATGAAAATGCTGATTTAATAGCTCTGGGTCATAATTTTGATGATAAAATAGAAAACTTTTTTATTAGGCTTCTTAGAGGTTCAGGGTTTGGCCTTTCTCAGATGAGCTATCTGGATGGTGATATCTTACGACCGCTTTTGGATCTCAGGAAAAATGAAATAATTGACTATCTCAAGAAAAACAAAATAGCTTTTTATAGTGATCCTACTAATAAAAGCGAAGATTACCTTAGAAATAAAGTCCGATTAAAAGTCATTCCTTTAATTGAACAAATTCAGGAAAACTCGATTGAAAATATAAGCAGGAGTATCGATAATTTAAAAGATATAGAGACAGCATTAAGCAAAATCGTAGATGACATCAAGATAACTCGCCGTTTTAATTATGCGGAGATTGATAGAGATGATTTTGAAAATCTTTCTTCTGCCTGTAAGTTTTTGATTCTGAAGAAAATGCTCTCGATTTTTAATAGCGGTCTGGAACTAAAAAGAACGCATCTGACGAACTTACCGGCAAGAGGCATTGTTAAGTTGAAAAGCACGAGCCTAGAGTTGACACCTTCTAGAGTAATTATTGCGAAGAATATAGCGGAAAAAGAAAAAGAATTACCTCTATCTGGTAAAATACCTTATGGATATTACACTATTGAAACAGAGGTGGTTTCTCCACCTGTAAAATTAAGGGCAAAAAATTGTGAATTTTTTGACCTTAATTGTTTAGAATTACCTATAAAGGTGAGGAGAAAAAAAGTTGGTGATAGATTGGTTGCCTTTGGGTCTGGGGATAGAAAAAAAATAAAAGATATATTTATCAACAAGAAGATCCCAAGGATCCTAAGAGATATTCAACCAATTGTTTACGATAAAAAAGGGGTAATTTTAATTCCCGGAATTGAAAGAAGCAACAGGGCCCCCGTTTTAAAAAAAACAGAAAGAATATTAAAAATTAAATATAAAGAGGTGGTAAATGCCGGAGAAAAAGGATAAAGAAAAAAAAGAACAACAGAGCAGAAATCAATTTATTAAAGTGGTATTAATCTGGGTCGCGATTGTTGCAGGTTCCTACTTCTTATTTCAATATACCCAGATGGAGAAACCCGAAGAGGTAAGTTTTACTAAATTCTGGCAATTAGTCGAAGAGGATAAAATAAGTAAGGTAACTTTTTCAAATATGGATATAGCTGCGGAGGTAAAGGGACAAGAACAGACAATAAAAACTCGTCTTCCTTTTGAAGATGCCGAATTGCCTAAGGAATTAATCAAAAGGGACATAGAAGTAAAGACCGAAACTAAAATAGAAATATTAAAAATCATAGGACAATTTTTATTGCCTATATTATTGATGGTTTTTTTATTGTTCTTTGTAATGAATAGAATTCGCGGGAGTGCAAATGAAGCCTTGAGTTTTGGTCAGAGTAGGGCAAGAGAGATACGTTTTACGTCTGTAGATATTACATTTGATAATGTGGCAGGTGTTGATGAAGCCAAGCAGGAATTACAGGAAATTGTCGAATTTCTCAAGAATCCTTCTAAATTCAAGAAATTAGGTGCCGAAATTCCAAAAGGTGTTTTACTCGTTGGTGCGCCCGGTACTGGAAAAACACTTCTGGCAAGAGCTGTCGCCGGTCAAGCGAAGGTTCCTTTTTATTCCATAAGTGGTTCGGATTTTGTAGAAATGTTTGTCGGGGTTGGCGCTTCCAGGGTTAGAGATCTCTTCAGGAAAGCAAAAGTAAATACTCCCTGTATAGTTTTTATTGATGAGATAGATGCTGTAGGTCGCTACAGAGGAGCTGGAATTGGCGGGGGACATGACGAGCGCGAGCAAACGTTGAACGCTCTACTTGTGGAAATGGATGGGTTCGATCCAAATCAGGGTATTATTATCCTTTCCGCTACTAATAGACCCGATATTCTTGATCCTGCTTTGCTCAGACCCGGACGTTTTGACCGAAGAGTGATTGTTCCTATGCCGGATATGAAAGGTAGAGAGGCGATACTCAAGGTTCACACAAAAAAAATACCTTTAGCCGATGAGTTAGATTTGTCAGTGTTTGCCAAAACAACTCCCGGTTTTAGCGGAGCTGATATACAAAATTTATGCAATGAGGCAGCTTTGATTGCAGCCTCAAGAGGGAAAAATAAAGTAGATAGCGAAGATTTCGATGAGGCGAAAGATAAAATTTTAATGGGAAGAGAAAGGAAATCTATGATACTATCAGATGAAGAAAAAAGACTTATCGCTTATCACGAAGCAGGACATACTCTTGTTTCGCTTTTTACCGAGAAAAGTGACCCTATTCATAAAGTGACGATAATCCCCCGGGGCGC
>CAZALG010000261.1:0-3026 GCA_964485935.1 uncultured bacterium
CAACCCTTCCCGGGATAAGGATTGTATATCCTTCCTTTGCGGACGATGCTGCCGGACTCCTGAGAACAAGCATACGCTCAAAGGGACCAACCCTCTTCCTTGAACCAAAAGCATTATATAATGCTCCGGTTGCCGCCACTGCTATCCCCGATGATTTTGAAGTACCCTTTGGCAAAGGAAGAATAAGAAAAGAAGGGACGGACATGTCAGTTTTAACATATGGCAATACTACGCACATGTGCCTTAGTGTAGCCGGCAGGCTGGCCAAAGAACATAATGCCAGTATTGAAGTCATTGACCTGCGATCATTAATACCTCTTGATAAGGAAATGATTATTGGCTCTGTTAAAAAGACAGGGAAGGTGCTTATTGTGCATGAGGACAAAGTTTTTTCAGGCTTCGGAGCCGAGCTGGCAGCCATAATCACTGAAAATGCATTCGAATATCTTGACGGACCCGTAAAAAGAGTTGGATCTACATTTACGCCGGTTGGTTTTAACAGGATCCTTGAAAAAGCTGTTCTTCCGAATGAAGAAAAAATATATAAAGCTAATTACATTTTCTATGGGGTTTTTGTTCCGGAGGGAAAACATGAATTGCGTTTTGTCTATGAGTCCAGAGTGTTTAATATTGCTTCTTTATTAAGTTTCGTTGGTTTTGTAATTTTTATTATTGCAGCGGCTTTTCCTTTCAAAAAAAGACAATGATATAAAAAGGATTACACCCTCTTAGATGTTACATTTTACCATTGACATATATTGTTAAGGACATTATTATACTTGAGTAAATTAATGGTTTTAGGTATTCTTTTTTATGAGAAACCTCTGAATCACATTTTTTTAAAATAGGTTATGTTTAATGGATAATTATAGGAAAAGCGTTTTACCTTCTGGGGTTACAGTATGCTCTGAGTTTATACCTTCAGCATACTCTGTTGTTATTGGTCTTTATATAACAGTTGGTTCAAGAGATGAGGATGAGAAAAAAGCAGGTATATCTCACTTTACTGAACACTCAGTATTTAAAGGCACTAAAAATCGCACCGAAAGGGAAATTTCTCTCGCTATAGAATCCAGAGGAGGATATTTAAATGCTTCGACTTCCAGGGAGTGGACTTCTCTTTATGTCCATGTCCTTCCGGAAGAGGTTAATCTTGCTTTAGACATTCTTGCAGATTTAATAGGTAATCCAAAGTTTTCAGAAGAAGCATTAGAAGCTGAAAGAGAGGTAATTCTGCAGGAAATTAAAATGTTTAAGGATTCTCCCGAAAGTTTGCTGTTCGATTATACTTTTAAAAGTACTTTTGGCGAGAATCATCCTCTGGCAAGGTTAATAATGGGTAGTGTTGAATCTGTCAATAATATAAAACCTAAAGATATAATTGAATTCTGGGACAAAAGGTGGACTGCGGAGCGTATGTTCGTGTCTGCTGTAGGAAAAGTCAATCATGATAATTTATGCGATTTAATTAACAGAAAAATTAACAAGAAAAGGGGTGATATTTTTGCAAGGGAGTTCCCTTCGGTTAAAAGTAAAAGAATAAATGCCATTGCTAAACCCGATTTAAACCATAAATATGTTGCACTTTCATTTCCCTCTTTTTCCTATAATCATGAACTGAGATTCGCGCTTTTGGTTGCTGGGACTATCCTCGGTTCTGGTATGAGTTCCCTTTTGTTTCAAAAATTGCGTCAGGATTTAAGTTATGTTTACGAAGTGTCGACTTTTAACGAATTTTTCAGCGATGCAGGAATTTTTGGCATATATTTTTCTACTGATGAAACCAAATTACAGGATGCTTTAAATACAACGAAAGATTTGTTGTCTTCCCTTGAATTTACGGAAGAAGAGATCTCAACCGCTAAGGAAAGATTGAGAGGTAATATTGTAATATCTTTGGAAGGTAGTGGAAACAGAATGGAAAGAAATGTGAAAGAAGAAATATGTAAGGGGAAACGGTCCACTATATCTGATCTTTTAAAAAAGATTGAAGATGTCTCCACCGAAGAGGTAAATGTTATAGCGCAAAACTACTTAAAGCCGGATAAGTTTGTTTTAACTGTTTTGGGAGAAGAAGATAATGTCGCTTGGTGATATTTATAATTCAAGAAGATTTTCCTTATATGATTCTTTCATATTCAATTTTTATAAAGAGAGATTTTCCTATTTTATAAATCGTAATGTGCAAATTATAAATTTGTTTTCTGTGGATCCTATTAACACTCATCATTTGAGTGATATTAGGCCTCTTACAAATGATGAGGTCATAAGAAGGCTTAAATTGTATCTCGGGATTTCGAATGATTATAAATTGCTGATTCTTCCCAATAGGTTTTCGGCGTATTACCTGCTTTTTTTTACTACGACGGATGTGGGGGATGAAATATTGACTCCAGCTCCGGTTCCTTATTTTGTTAAGCAATATTCTGATATTCTTTCGTTAAATGCAAAAATTATCGAGACAAATTCTGCTGAAGATTTTGATATTCCCCTCAGAAGAGATATCGAAGATTCTTTGACTCCGCGAACAAAGTTGTTATATTTTTCTGAACCCGGATTTTCGGGAAGCATTCTTTATCCAAGAGAAAGCCTTGAAAGGATGCTTTTTATTTCCAGAAATTATCAGTTGTTTTTAGCTGTTGATGAATCGCTCAGCCATCTGGTAAAGGATAAACAAAATTTGGTTTTTTTGAAAGATATTTCTATTAATAATGAGAGAGTAATCAGGGTGAACAGTTTCTTGAGAGATTTTTCTATGGGAGATTTGACAATAATTGTATTTCACGAAACCCTATCTCCGAAGATTGAGTTGATAGCCAGTGATTTATTTCCGATAACACCTTATGAACTTTGTTTAATTGATAATTTTCTTAATGACTCTTCTAAAATATTACACGATAGATTGGAACAGATAGAACAGAATAGGACTATTATTCAGAATTTTATTGAGAATAGAGAAGATGTTTCTGTAGCTTATGCTAACAGTATTTCTTCTGTCTTTTTGAAACTGCCGGTGCCAAATGCCG
>CAZALG010000262.1:0-3022 GCA_964485935.1 uncultured bacterium
TCAAAGAAAAAAGAGACCCGGACAATGACGGGCTTATTTCCATAATAACTCCTATGGAATCGGGAATGGATTTATGCCCACATTATGATATCCCATTCGGAAATACAAAACATGACCCTCTGGAAACAAAAAAACATATCACCGAAATACTTACCAAATACAAAAATTGGAGTTGGAACCTGGATAAAATTTTTGAGTCTTCTCTTTTCGATGTCGAGGACGTTTCATTCAATACAATTTATTGTCTGGGATTATATGCTCTCGCGGAATTATACGGAACATTCGATAAAAACAAACAAGAAGAAATGAAAAACTGGGCTGACAGCGTAAGGCAGGAAATCACAGATAAATTATGGTTCGATGACCAGGAAATATACTTCAGCCTATATCACCACGGAGCCTCAGAGATTCCAATGGAGATAAAAACAATCTCTTCTCTATTTCCCTTAACTCTATCTATGCCCACTTTCCACATAGACCATTTGGTAGAACACCTGCAAAACGAAAGGGAATTCTGGAGTCCTTATCCTATAACTAGTGTTGCCATGAATGAAAGTTCTTTCGGACCCTTAACCGATACTCGCCTTATATGGAGAGGGACAAGCTGGATTAATACAAACTGGTTCATTGCAAATGGATTGGAAAAACATGGATATACTGCAATTTCAAAAAAAATTGCGAGAAAGACAATCGAACTTGTATTAAAATTTGGGTTCTGTGAATACTATGACCCCTTCGACGGACACCCGGGAAAAGCAATGAAAAATTTCGGCTGGTCTACTCTTGCGACTGACTTTATCGATCTTCTAAATCGTAACTGAATAGCGATTCGGATACTACGAATCAGTTAAGTAGTTAAATTGTTGAGTCGTTGAGTAGAAAAAACAAAAAGTCTCTGTGTTCTCTGTGACTAACATGGTCATTAGTCATTAGTTAAAAAAATAACTGAAGTTAGTGTGTGGGTGTGTTGGTGAGTAAAAAAAGTATTCTGTTTTTAAAATTTACAATTTGCAATTTCCAACTTGCAATTTAAAATTAGATACTAAGAAATGTTGTGTTCTTTGTGCCTTTGTGTGAGATTATTTTTGGTGGGGGGTGGAACTTAAATATACGAAATTTTACCCTTTCGTTTTGTGGTAGAAGTCCCGACTTCTTCTTTCTCCTCTCCTGCTCCCCCAGACAGAACGGAATCCCAGAGATCGGCACCCTCTTCAGAAAGAGCAGCCCCAAAATGAAAAGAAATTTCTTCTTCTACTTCCTCTCCTGACATCTTTTTATTAAGAATTTTAATTTTCTCTTTAACATCCGCGAAATCCTGGTCTATTCTTATTATTCTTTTATACTGCTCAAGAGCCTCTCCATATAGACCCTGCCGTGCATACATATTGCCAAGATGATAGAAAAATGCTGCTTTTTGATCTTCCCGGAAGTTTTTATTGTTTATAACTAACTTATAAATATCTTCCGCTTTATCTTTTTGCTCTAAGAGTTCATGACAAACGCCTAACATTTCAAGCGACTTCAACCTCCAGGATTTCTCTTTCATTGCTTTCTTAAATTCATCTATAGCCTCTTCAATAAGGTCCATTTCCTTGTATGTAATACCAAGATTAAAATGTGCGGCATAATCAGTAATATCTAATTCTTCTCTAGCTTTATTTTTAAATTCTTCTAACAAAGTATCTAATGTCGGTGCTTTTACGTCGGGTCCTTCCTTTAATACCATCTGCTCACTAACTTCAGCCTCAAATAACCCTTCAAAATCCAGCTTCTCTCCGACCTTCTCTTTCTCTACTTTACCCTTTTTCTTCTTACCTCGAACTTGCTCAAGAACAACAGAACCCGGGTCGACATTCTCGATTTTATTCAGAATTTTTTCCGCCTCATCATCAGCTTTTTTATCCTTTAAGCATTCATAAAGAGAGAAATACGATTCGACCGTTTTTTCCTTGTCATTTAATTTCAGAGCACTTTGAATCATCTCCTGGCGACAGATTATGTTTGAAGGTTGCAATTCAGCTACTTTATTAAATATATTATATGCTTCTTTATAATCCTTTTTGTTAAAATTAGCTTCCGCTGCTTTAATGTAATATTCCGCGGATTCCTCGATAGAACCGACAGATTCATAGAGTTCAGCAAGGTTCATCCAATCTTCCCATCCTGTAACCGCTACCTTTATGTCTCCTTTGTCCGCTGTGACTGCTTCCTCAATAAATACTGTTTCTTCTGGTTCCGGTTTTTCTTCCTCCTCCTCTCCCATATCGAACAATCCCCCAGCACTTTCGAGAATAGCCTCGCTTGTTTCTTCGGTCTTGGCTTCTGATATTCCTTTCTCGACTGCTTCAAGAAGACCAATTCCTTCCTGTTCAAATTCCACCAGCATCTCTTCAGAAAGTTTCTTCTTCTCTTTTTTAACTTCCTCTTTTTTCTCCACATCAAACTTTACGACATTTTCAACATTGGGAGCTAAAACAGCGATTCGGGCTTCCATTTCTTCAACTTCCTCAACTCTTCCCTGCTCTTTGAATATATCTTTTATCTCTTTTAATTCTGAAACCGCTTCATCGAATTTACTCTGATTTTCGTAAATTTCTGCCAGTTTCAGACGAATTCCTAATTTCTTAGGAGTTATATTGACAATTTTCTTTAAGTTCTCAAGAACTCCCTCAATATCACCTTCTTTTTTGTACAATTCAGCCAATTCTTCATACGAAGCAACTGCATCTCCCAGCAAACCTTGTTTTTCATACAAAAAAGCGAGTTCATGCTTAACCAACAACTCATCTTCTCCAAATCTTAGCAACATCTGAGCTATGGCTGTCGCATTCTGATAATATTCCTCTTCTCTATATTTTTCTAGAGCTTTCCAGTAGAATTCTACCGCTTTCTTCTTATTTCCTATCTTATTATAAAGACTGGCTAACTCTTTTAAGTTATTTGAATCATCAGGTTCTAACTCGTAAATCTTTTTGAGACACTCAATTGCGTGCTTGGTATCTCCCTGGACTTTTGCTTTATT
>CAZALG010000263.1:0-3013 GCA_964485935.1 uncultured bacterium
CGCGAGATAAGTACAATATCTTAGGACTTTTGATTTTAGAAATCATCATAAAATGAATTTAGTTACTAATAAAAATTTTTCAACCCTCTACTAAGAAATCCGTATCCTTATTATATATTTTGCCTAAACCATATGCCCAAATTTGAAAAAGATAAAAACTAATTGAGAAGGATATAAGGTTAAGGAAGAAATTTCTCCACATAGGAAGTAAGATAATATATATTAAAGCAGCAAAAGACAATGTATAAATTGTAAAAATTTTCAATATTGAATTTCTTGATAAGTTTCTAAATAAACGAATAATAATAAAATCATCAAATATGCTGTATGATAATAAATTCATTGGGTATAATATTACAAAAGGGACAATGATGAGTAATTTCCAGGAATTAATAAATTGACTGAAAAATCCTGTATCCGTATAGAGAGAAATAAAAAAAATCACAGGTACAGCAAAAAATAAAACTTCAAAGAGAGGAACTGCAACAGGTATTACTCCTCTGAACAGTTCTTCTACATCTATTCTTTCAATTTTCCATTCCGGTGGTTCCGTTTCACCGTGGGCTACGGACTTCACTATTTGACGCAAATAATCTAAAGAAAAACAAACGACCGCTACCGCTAACAACAATCCCGGCACAGCACCATAAACACCTATTAGCCCGGCTGTTTTTTCCGCGATAAAAACCATAAGAGAAAACAAAATAGCTGGAGCAAGAATCGTTGCTATATTCCCCTGGTAAACCGGATATAAAAAATAATGTTTATAATTCTTTTTCATATTCTTAAACTAATTTTAAAAGGATTAGCATAGAAGTCAACTTTTTAAAAATTAAAAAACAAAACTTATCATAGTTCGCAATGGCAAAAAAAAATTTTTGTTTTTTGTGTCTTTGCGACTTAGGAGCTAATATCTTTTGTAAAAAAAACAAACAAGGGCCCTAAGGCCCTTGTTTGTAGAGGTGTACGAAAAAATAGAAACTTGTATTCACTTTTTATTTGTTTTTCTCCTTTAAGACTGCCTGGGCTGCTGCAAGCCGCGCTACCGGAACCCTAAAAGGAGAACAGCTAACATAATCGAGACCTATTTTATGGCAAAATTCAATAGATGCGGGGTCTCCCCCATGTTCACCGCATATACCAACCTCTAAGCTGGAATTTGTCTTTTTACCTTTCTTTAAACCCATTTCAACCAATTGTCCAACACCTTCCTGGTCCAGAGTTTGAAAAGGATCTGCGGGTAAAATACCTTTTTCAATATAATCTGGAGTATATTTACCAACATCATCCCTGGAAAAACCAAAGGTGGTTTGAGTAAGGTCATTTGTTCCGTAAGAGAAGAAATCAGCTACTTCCGCTATCTTATCCGCGGTCAGAGCAGCTCTCGGAAGTTCTATCATTGTTCCTACCTGATAATCTATTGTTTTCCCTTTTTCTTCAAAAACCTTCTCTGCCACTTTTTCAATAACTTCTCTCTGCGCAGCAACTTCCTCTTTTCTTCCGGCAAGAGGTATCATAATCTTAGGAATAACCTTAACATTTTCATCTGTTACGTTAACAGCGGCTTCAATAATTGCTCGCGCCTGCATTTCAGTAATTTCTGGAATCAGAATACCAAGTCTACATCCGCGAAGACCAAGCATTGGATTAGCTTCCGCGAGACTCGCTATTTTTTCTTCTACCTTTTTCGTAGAAACACCCATATTTTTCGCAAGCTCTTCTATAGCCTTTTTATCTTCGGGCAAGAACTCATGTAAAGGCGGGTCAAGAAGTCTTATTATAACGGGATAGCCATCCATTGCCTTGAAAAGGCCCTCAAAGTCACCTCTCTGCATTGGAAGTATTTTATCAAGAGCCTTTTTTCTTTCTTCAGGAGTCTCAGACAATATCATTTCTCTCATAGCCGGTATTCTATCCTCACCGAAGAACATATGCTCTGTTCGCGAAAGACCAATACCTTCAGCACCAAAATCTCTCGCCTGTTTTGCATCATGAGGAGTATCTGCATTGGCTCTAACTCCAAGTCTTCTTATCTCATCTGCCCATTTCATTATTTTTTCAAAATTACCTGAAATCTCAGGTTCTATAGTCGGGACATCACCAAGAATAACCCGGGCTGTAGTTCCATCGATAGTTATTGGGTCACCTTCTTTAACAGTCACGTCACCAACAGTAAAAGTTTTACTTTTGTAATCTATAGATATATCTTCAGCTCCAACAATACATGGAGCTCCCATACCTCTTGCCACAACAGCTGCATGAGAAGTCATCCCCCCCCGAGAGGTCAAAATACCTTCAGCCGCGTGCATTCCTCCAATATCCTCAGGAGAAGTTACATGACGCACAAGAAGGACCTTTTTCCCGTTTTTAGCTTTTTCTACCGCATCGTCCGCCGTGAATACAACCTCACCCGAAGCTGCTCCGGGAGAAGCAGGAAGACCTTTAGCAATCACTTCAACTTCTGCTTCAGGATCTATCATCGGATGCAACAACTGATCGACCTGATCCGGGCTAACTCTCATAACTGCTTCTTCTTTATCGATAAGTCCTTCTTCAACCATATCAACTGCTATCTTTACAGCAGCCATCGCGGTTCTTTTACCTGTTCTTGTTTGGAGAATCCATAACTTATTTTCCTCAACCGTAAATTCAAGATCTTCCATCTCTTTAAAATGCCCTTCAAGTTTTTTCCTTACATTCTCTAATTCTCTGTACATATCTGGCATTACATCTTCAAAAGCATCCTCTTCGGATCCGGACTCTTCTTTTTGTTTATGTGAAATAGGACCAGGGGTTCTAATACCCGCCACAACATCTTCACCCTGAGCGTCGAGCAAATATTCTCCGTAAAAAGTGTTTTCTCCTGTTGCGGGATTACGTGTGAAAGCAACACCTGTTCCACAGCCTTCTCCTTTATTGCCAAAAACCATAGCCTGAACATTTACCGCGGTGCCAAGGTCTCCGGGAATATTATTTATCCTTCTGTATTCTTTTGCTCTTTTATTATCCCAGG
>CAZALG010000264.1:0-3008 GCA_964485935.1 uncultured bacterium
CCAAATTCATGATCTCCTCCGGAAATTAGTCTTGGGTCAAACAATCCCATTTTCTTAAAAATAGCCTTATATATTGTAAGACAGCCAACAGGTGTATAATGAGCTTTTTTTACATACTTTTCTATAGGGAATGCTACCATTTGATCATATATGGCAAAGATAGAATTTTCTTTATTGATAACCTTCACATTACATGTTAGGCAATCAGTTTTACTTTTTTTAAAAGACTCAAAAGTCTTTTTTAACCAATCCTTTTCAACAGTCATATCTGCATCGATGAAACTTATAATAGTCCCTTTTGCTTCTCTAATTCCTTTATTCCGTGCTGCATAAGAACTTTTAATGTTGTTTTCTGTTACCATTCGGATAAATTTTGGATATTTCTTAATAAAATTGTTTATTACAGATAAAGTGTCGTCTGTGGAGCCATTATCGGCCACGATAATTTCAAATAGATTCTTTGGAAAGTTTTGTCTGACAAGGGAATTCAGAGTGTTTTTCAATCCGAATCGATCATTATAAACAGGTATAATTACAGAGATTTCTTTTTTGTTTGATTTATTCATTAAAATTTCTCTTCAATAAGCTCTTTGTATATTTTCTCCAACCTATCGTTCAGCTTGTTAATATCATAATGTTCTTCTACGTATTTTCTTCCGGTACGACTAATTTTTTGACATATCTCAGGGTGTTCTATAATACGTTGAAGTTTTTCGGTTAAAGCACCTACATCTCGTTCAGGTACAAGAAAACCTGATTTACCATCTTTAACTAATTCAGGTATTCCGCTATGCTTGCTGGCTATTACCGGTAAGCCTGAAGCCAAAGCTTCCATTAATACTACGGGTATTCCTTCTTCGTCTCCATTTGAACCTGTTACACTTGGAGTAATCATTATGTTAGCTTCTTGAATTAATTTCTTAATGTTGGCGTGTGTTTGCCAGCCCAAAAATTTAATATTACTACAAGCTTCTTGTTCTTTAACTAATTTCTCTAAGTTGGTCCTTAGTGGTCCGTCTCCAGCAATATTATATAGAACATGGGGATATTTCTTAAGTATCTTAACAACTGCTCTAATACCATATTCTATACCTTTTTTCTCCACAAGTCTGCCTACTGTTAAAAGTTTAACTTTTTTATTTCTTCTTCTCTGAGAAAAACAGAACTCATCAGTATTAATTCCCATCCTGTGTACTATAATTTTTCGTTCATTACACCCCATTTTTATAAGTTTTTCTTTCCATCTCTCGCTTATGGGTAAGAAAAGATCACCTTTATTAAAAAGGAAATTATAAGTGTCATCGCCATGGTTTTTTATATAAGCAGACATATCGCTACCGTGAAAAGCAGTTATAAATTTGCCTTTAAGAATATCCAATTCTTTAAGTTCAATAACTTTCTTTCCCACCCATCCAAAATGGCAATGAATTATATCATAAGGACCTTTTCCTAAAAAAGGAAGATTCTTATATAGTATTTCAAGAGAAACAGCTCTCTTACCGTATTTGAAAACGTTAAAAGCTTTAAATATTTTCTTTGGTTCTTTAGTGAAATCCCTTCGAGTAAAATCTACGGCTTTATTTATACGGACAAATTTTTTTTGAGGGATTTTATAATTATCCAGGTAATAAGCATGTTTAAGCAAACAGTATGCTTTTACTTTAGAATGAGTTTTTTCGGTGGCTCCTTTTCTTAAAGCGTAAGTATCTACTTCGTGACCTCGTTCCAGTAATCCGGTAATTTGGTTTAAAATGAAGGTTTCTACAAGATTGGGAAAAGTGCTGACAAAAAAAGCTATCCTCATTTATTTTTCCTCATCAGGAGGCAACTTACCTTCCAATTGAGAGCAGGTATTATATATTTAATAGCTTCCGATATTGAAGGCAGTTTGTATTTCGCCTTGTCCTTTATGTGAACTAATTCCTTCTTGATAATTTCCATTTTCGGGAACATAGATGTAAGCTCTTTAATTGAAGGGCGGAATCCTGTGTCTATAGGGTCATTATGATAACGGTATCTGTTGGGAACAGTAACCAATAAAAACCCTCTTTTTTTTGTCAAGTCAGTTAAAAAAGAACATGCCTTGTTAGGCTTATTTACGTGTTCTAACAAACTGCAGCATATTACTAGGTCAAAAACTTTCCCTATTTGTTTGGCATTTATACTTTCAATGTCAACCACATAATTAATATCTTCACCATCTTTTTTATCCATATAATAAATTACTGAACCTTTATTTCTTAAGGGTTTAAAAACGTTTTCATGTATGTATGGTTGAATTTCTGTTCTGAATTCTTTTGTTGAAGATCCTACATCTAGAACATCCTTGATGAGAGAAGGATTCAAAGCATCTAAACTTTCTTTAATCCAGAGGGATTCTTCTTCAAACATTTTTAACTTTTGAAAATATTTCTAATACCCAAAGTGCCCTTCATAAACGACTTAATTTTCCACGTACATTTTTTTAAGAAGCCGTAGAAAAACAAAGGCTCTTTATTAAATTTACGAGCTTCAAAAGGAATCGGTTCCGAAAAAAACTTTATGCCTTCTTTCTCAAATATTTTTTTTATCTTACTGAGTACTTTTATGCTTGTCCCGTCCATAATTCTTTTTGAATATATATGGGTTAGATTAGCAAACATCATTTCATAACCGGAGTAACAAAATTTTTCAATGAAATATGCCTCATCTGCCTCATCTATTTCATCGATAATTTTGTTGTAATAAAGTAAAATATTTTCAATAATATGTATTTTGTCTTTGTTCATGTTTCTAGAATGTAATCTCCTAAACCCTCCCATAAATTGAAAATAATCGAATGGAATTTTATTAAATGCGAGTTTGCTGAAATAATACCTGTCTTCGACGGCTTTAAGATCTTCATCGAACAAGCCAAATCTATCAAAAATTTCTTTATTTATTAATAAAGAATGAACCGGCAGCGGATAAGGATACCAAAAATTAAACAAATGAGAAAACATATCTTTTACTTCACCGATATTCCGCGG
>CAZALG010000265.1:0-2988 GCA_964485935.1 uncultured bacterium
ATTTTGCTATATTTAAGTCTTGATAATTCACACCCAGTCTAAAGCAATCCACCTCACCACCTCCTACCCCATCAGCATCCAAACCAAAAGATAAAAAGATATTACGGCTTTTCCCTACCTGTATTAATGATGTTGAATTAAAGAACCCTCCCTTAGAAGTTGCGTAAAGATTAATTATTGGTGGCAGAATTTTTAAATTATCGTTAAATTCAATTTTCCATGGGCTGGAGTATCTATTTCCGGAAAACAAGTATTTTATAATTAAAAAAGTACTTTCCCAGGTACGCAATGAAAGAAAATCTGCCAACATTGTTTGACCCAGATATTCGGTTTTTTTCAATTCAATATTTTTAAAATTAGAAAGATAGATCGTATAAACATCAATATCATTATGCAGATTTCTAACATCACAATATCCAAGAAAAGCAATATAATTTAGTTTCCATCTCGGGGTAAAATCGTCAAATCCGACATGTAATATGTATTCCATATCCCATAATTTTTCTATAAAAAAGTAAACAGCATCATTAAGAGATAGTTGATTCTGTTTTACGCTTAAAGACCATTTATTAAAAGAATTAAATTCCCACTGATTTAAACCCTCAACCACCACTCCAAGAAAATCCTCATCAGTCATTTCTCGATAACTTGAAACTAATGCTTTATATCTAGGCCATAAATGAGACCACCAATCATTCATATCTATATCAACGTAGCATTTTAATCCATTCTCTCTTGGCCTGAATAAATGAGCAATTTCGTGAGAATAATATGATTCACCGACGGATAACCACCATGAACCAAATAACAGCAAGATTCTGGACCATCTATAATTATCACTATTAAGCCGTATTCCTAAAAAGTCATTAGCTCTTCCTGATAATTGATTTATAGAAAGGAACAAATTTGAATTTGCCTCATAATTTTTTAAAGGGTTTGATAAGTCAAGCATAAGTACTCTTTCAGATAGTTGTTCATTTCCTGATATAAAAGAATATTTATCATAAATATTATCATCTTCTAAAGCAAAACAATTTCGACTGAAAAATAAAATAAAAAATAATGAGACTAATAATATCTTTTTAAATGTTTCTGCCAACAAAACAAATCTTTTAATCTAACTCTCCAATTTTATCTTAAAGATTTTTACCATTATTCTACTTTATTCAACAAATCTTCTTTTTCGTTATTCGATCAACTTTTTTTTCATAATAATAACGGATTTAAAGAATCAAGTCAATGGTAACGAATTTTAAAAACACAAATATTTTTTTTCTTTGTGTTCTTTGTGTACTCTGTGGTTCATTCTTTTGGTTGTGCTGGGTTAGCGGAAAGCCGAAAGCGGTAAGCAGTCAGCTAAATCCATCTGCGCCTTCGTGTGAGATAAATCTGGTGGGATGGGCAGGGTTTTAAACAATAAGAATATTTTTTTGTTTGTGCTATTTGTGCGATTCGTTGTTCCTCTCTGTTTTGGCGGGGATGGGTTTTAAAAACACAAATATCTTTTTTGTTTTTTCTTTGTGCTCTTTGTGCACTTTGTGGTTGAATTTTTTTTTGACATTTGACATTGGACCATAATATATATTGACATATCACCTCAATTTCATTATTATAAAGATATGAGGACGTACGATACTTTAATCGAAATAGGTATTAAGTTATCGGCAGAGAAAGACCTCAGTAAATTGCTTAATATAATTCTCGAAGATGCCTGTAAACTTTGTAAAGCTGACGCCGGAACATTTTATCTTAAAAACAATAACAAATTAGAATTTAGAGTTTCACGTAATCTTACACTCGAAGAAAAAATGGGTAAGAAAAATTTCTTAGAATCGATTGCTCCTCATGCCCTGCCAATATCAAATAAATCCATTGCCGGCTGGAGCGCTAAAAACAAAAAAATATTAAATATAAAAGATTTAAATTCCATAAAAAATTGTCCTTACTGCCATAATACGGAATTCGAGGAAAAAACAGGTTATAGATGCAAATCGATGTTAACCGTACCTATTATCGACAGAGAAAATGAATTAGTTGGCGTATTTCAACTCATAAACAAAACCGGGAAATGGGAAATAACATCTTTTAGCGCTGCGGATGAAAAGTTAGGCGAATCTCTCGCCTCACAGGCAGCAGTAGCTATAAGGAACGCTCAGCTTACGGACGAACTTAAATCCGCACAACTGGAAACAATTTTTGTACTTGGTGAAGCTGCTGAGTATAAAGATAAAGAAACAGGAGACCACATTAAAAGAGTCGCGACTTTCTCAAAAATAATCGCAGAAACTCTAAAGCTAAATGACAATTTGATAGAAACGATTTATAGAGGCAGCCCTCTGCACGATATAGGTAAAATCGGTATCCCGGATAAAATACTCAACAAACCTGGCAAATTAGACGCACATGAATGGGAAATAATGAAAGAACACACAACTCTTGGATATAAACTTCTAAAAGATTCTCAATCAGAGGTAATTAAAACTGCTGCCCAGATCGCATACACTCATCATGAGAGATGGGACGGTAAAGGATATCCAAGGGGACTTAAGGGTAAGAAAATCCCTTTAGTGGGTAGAATTGTAGCTTTATCCGATTTCTTTGATGCTCTAACTTCAGAGCGACCATATCGAAAAAAACGGTTTACTCTTTCAAAAACGTTTTCTATGATTGAAGAAGAAAGGGGTACACATTTTTGCCCTGAAACCACGGACGCATTCTTTAAGGCAATAAAACATATCGAGAAAATCAGTGATTATTTTACAAAAAAATCAGTACCCATCCCCCCTACTCTTAGTCAATCCGCTTTCAGCTGACAGCTTTCGGCTTACCGCCAAATCCAAACAACTAAAAAAATTTACACGTATTAACGTATTGCCTGTAGAACTTGTTGTTTTTTGTTTTAACAATCTAACGACCTAACCGTTAAAATTCTTTGTGTCTTTGTGGTTATGAGAAAAAGTCAACCCCTTTATTTATTTTTCACCAAAA
>CAZALG010000266.1:0-2987 GCA_964485935.1 uncultured bacterium
GAGGGAAGGCGGGAGAACTGTTGGTGCTGGTGTGGTAACAGCAATCGAGGAGTAAATGGCGAAACATATTAGGATAAGGATGAAATCTTACGATCATAAAATACTTGATGATTCTGTAGAAGAAATCGTTGAAGTTGCCGATAGGACCGGGGCAGAAGTTATAGGCCCTGTCCCTTTGCCGACTAAGAGAAGAATTTATACGGTTCTTCGTTCTCCTCATGTGGATAAGAAATCAAGGGAGCAATTCGAGATCAGGATTCATAATAGGCTTATTGATCTTAATAAACCTTCACATCAGACAATGGAAGCTTTAACAAAAATGGATTTGCCCGCCAGAGTCGAGGTGGAGATAAAATATTAAGAAAGAGGTTAGGAGATGTTTATTGGACGAAAGTTGGGAATGACAAGAGTTTTTAGTGAGGAAGGAGAAAGTCTTCCTGTTACTGTTATAAAAACATCTCCGTGTTTTGTTATAGATAGAAGGACTGAAGAAAGGGATGGCTATACAGCTTATGTTATGGGTTTTGGCGAGAAGAAAGAAAAACGGGTTAAAAAACCCGTTTTAGGTTTATGTAAGAAGGCCGGAATTCCTCCAGTTGAAGTTATTAGAGAATTTAGAGCTGAAGATACTTCTGCCTTTGAAATTGGCGAGAAAGTTCCTGTTTCTTTACTACAAAAAGGAGACAAGGTGAGTGTTGTAGGCTGGAGCAAGGGTAGGGGCTTCCAGGGCGTGGTTAAGAGATGGGGTTTTTCAGGGGGACCCGGTTCACACGGGTCTCGTTTTGGTCGTACTCCCGGTTCCGCTGGAGCAGGAACATATCCCGGTAGAGTGCTTAAAGGGAAAAAGTTTCCTGGAAGAATGGGGAATGACAGAGTAACCGTCAAGAACCTTGAAATTGTTAGTCTTGATGAGGAAAATGGTCTTATAGTAGTGAAAGGGGCAGTACCGGGTTTTCGAAATGGACTTCTTCTTATTAAAATTAGCAGTGATGTAGATATCTCTGCCAGGAAAGAATTAGCTAAAGAAAAGGCGAAAGAGGCTAAAGAAAAGCCTAAAAAAGAGGAAGGTAAGGCACAGGAAGAAGGAGCAGAGGAAAAAGTAGAGGAAAAAACGGAAGAGAAAGCGGAAACAAAAGTTGATAAAAAAGAAAAGAAAGCAAAGCAAGCTGAAGATAAGAGTAAAAAAGCAAAAAAGAAAAAAGAAAAAGCGGAAGTAAAGGACGATAAAAAAGAAGAAAAAACAAAAGATAAGTCTGAAAAGGCAAAAGCTGAAGAAGTAAAAGAAAAAGCAGAGGAAAAAACGGAACAGAAAGAGGAAGAAAAGAAAGAAGTAGAAGAAAAACCTGTAGAAAAAGCAGAAGAACCGGTAGAAGATAAAGAAAAGGAAGAAGAGAAAAAAGAAAAAGTGAAAGAGACTGAAGAAGTGAAAGAAAAAGTTGAAGATAAAGTCGAAGAGAAGAAAGAAGAGAAAGTAAAAGCAGTGGAAGAGGAGAAAGAAGTTAAAGATGAACCTTTCGAGCCGGAAAAAGCAGAGGAAAAGAAAGAAGAAGTGAAAAATGAGGGCGATAAGGAAGAGAAAGCGGAGAAAAAAGACCAAAGTAAAGAGAAAGGTGATAGTTAAAAATGGCGGTTAAGGTTAAGTGTTACAACAATTCCGGAAAAGAAGACGGAACTATTAGTTTATCCGGAGATCTTTTCGAATCAAAATTCGACGAGAATTCTTTATATTATTCTATAGTAAATCATCTTCATCAGCAGAGGCAAAACAATAGTTACACCAAGACTAAGGGTGACGTTGCCGGAAGTGGTAAGAAACCCTGGAAACAGAAGGGAACGGGAAGGGCTCGTGTAGGTACTCGAAGGACGCCTATTTGGGTTGGTGGAGGTGTTACTTTTGGTCCGCGCAGGAAGGATTATAATTTCAAAGTTAACAAAAAAGTTAAAAGGAAAGCACTTAATGTGGCAATTTCCAAAAGAGTATCTGATGGTTGTTTTGTGGTAATTAATAAAAAGAAATTCAATGAGCCTTCCGCAAAGGCAGTAGCTAAGGCGCTTAAATCGATAGGTATTTATGGTAATAAGATTTTGATTCTCGATGACGGAAGTGATAAGAATTTTTATCTATCCTGTAGAAATATATCTGGATTACAAGTTATTCCTGCGAATCAGGTTAATGCGTATCAAGTTTTAAGTAATGATTGGTTGGTGGTTGTAAAGGAAGGTGTCGGTATGTTACTTGAGGTTTTTAAATGATGGACTATCGAGATATTGTAATAAGACCGATTATAACCGAGAGAGGCACAAATTCTATGTCTATCGGTAGATATACTTTTGAGGTTTCTATAGGCGCCAATAAACATCAGATAAAAAAGGCAGTAGAAGACCTTTTTAAAGTTCATGTGGAAAACGTAAATACTATGATTGTTAAGGGAAAGATTAGGGGTTTTGGAAGATCGAGTGGGAAAAGAAAAAATTGGAAGAAAGCAGTTGTTTCTCTTCGTGAAGGGGATTCAATACCTTTATTTGAGGGAGCATAATGGGAAAAAGAAAGAGTCGTGCCGTAACTCCTGGTAGTAGATATTATGAGCCTGAGGATTTTTCTGAGAATACCAGAAAAAGAAGCAATAAGAGTTTAACCAAAAATCTTCCGAGTAGAGGGGGAAGAAATTCTCAAGGTCGAATGACTTCCAGTCATAGAGGTGGTAGAGTTAGGCGCAAGTACAGGTTGGTCGATTTAAAGAGAAATAAATTTGGAGTGCAGGGGAAAATTAGTTCAATCGAATATGATCCTAATAGATCGGCAAGGATAGCTCTG
Organism: uncultured bacterium; assembly: GCA_964485935.1. Lineage (GTDB taxonomy): Bacteria > Hydrothermota > UBA3072 > UBA3072 > UBA3072 > JAFGHJ01. The sequence continues at coordinate 2,816 of CAZALG010000266.1, forward strand.
GTTGTTTACGAAGACGGCGACAAAAGATATATTATTTCACCCGATGGTATGAAGATTGGGGATGTTATTCAGTCGGGGTCCGGATCTCCAATAACTATCGGGAATTCTCTCCCTCTTTCGGAAATACCACCCGGTACCTTTATACATAATGTTGAACTTGAGCCCGGTAGAG
>CAZALG010000267.1:0-2958 GCA_964485935.1 uncultured bacterium
AAATGCTCAAGGATATTCCTGCTCTTACTTAAAAATCTTAAAGGGCTAATTATCTTTGCACTGAGTAACTCTGAACTTATTTCTCCTTTACCTACTTTTCCTAAATCGTGAAGGAGCGCTGCAAATCTAATATTATTCAACTCTGCTTTAGGAACATTTGATTTGCTTGCAATTTCTAAAGAAATTTTACTAACCCTTTCGCTATGTTCTTTTATTTTCGGATTTACCGATTCTTCAAACTTTATGAAAGAAAGGACAGCTTCAATATAGCTCGCCTTTAGAGTCTCGTTTAACATACCATTATATAAACGCATTGAAAGATTGCTTGTAATAGTTTGAATAAGATCCGGAGATATTTCTTTTTCTGCCTTTTTTATCGCAAGTAAACCCAAAATATCTTCGATGTAAGTTAAAGGAGAACAAATATATTCCTCTGTTTCCCATGGTCCCTTATTATTTACAAGGCCAAAAGGCTCTTCTCCTACTTTTATTTTATCCCCGGTAGATAATTCAACATCTCCTTTTGTCGCATGAACGCTGAAATCATCCTTATTTGATCCTTTTAAAATCAGAATTACACCACCTGAAGAAGTTAATTTCATAACATCTTCAGGAACTTGTTCAATTAGAGTAGAAAGATCATTGCATCTAAGAAGATCTTGAGAAAATTGATTCAATAAAGACAATTCTTCAATTTTTTCTTTTAATTTTTCATCAACCTGTGATTTTGCCTCCTGGAGTTCTTGGTTTGCTTCCTCTAATGCTATGTTAATATCCGATATTTCCATCAATAATTTTTTCTTTTCTAAAAGCAAATGTCTTCTATCCAGGGCATTTTTCACCAGGGTTTGCAAATGTCCTCTTGATGGTAGGGGTTTTTGAATATAATCGTAAGCTTCTTCTCTAACCGACTCAACTGCTGTCTCTATGGAAGCGTGAGCGGTCATCATTATTACCTGTACTTCCTTGTCCTGTTCTTTCAAAGTACTTAGAACTTCAGTACCAGGTCGATCAGGAAGTCGGAGATCAAGAAGCACAACATCCGGTTTAAAATCCATAGCTATACTTATAGCATCAGTTGCATTATACGCTTTTTTAACCTCATAAGAGTCTTCTCCTTGGCTATTCAATTCCGTAAGTATAGCTTCTATCACTTCAACTAAGTTTTTCTCATCATCAACTATGAGTATTTTTTCACTCATCTTATTTTTCCTTTGGCAAAGTTATAGTAAAACAAGTTCCCTTTCCTTCATTGGTAGCCCTAATAGTGCCATTGTGATTTTGTACCATCCGGTGAACTATCGATAATCCTAAACCCGTACCCTTACTTTTCGTAGTGAAAAAAGGAATAAAAATTTTAGGTATAATGTCTTCTGGAATACCACCTCCATCGTCCTTGACCTGAATTATCATATTTTTTTTACCTCTTCTGATATTCAACTCAATAAAACCGTTCTCTCCTATAGACTCCATTGCATTAAGAAACAAATTATTTAAAACTGTAACAATTTTATCCCTATCCACATAACACACAAGATTTCCTTTCAAATTTTTCTTCACCTGGATGTTCTTTTCGGCTATCTCGTGACTAAACATCAACAAAGTTTCACCAATTAAACTTTTTAAATTCACCTTGGTTTTTACTAAATCTTTATAAGACGCATATAAAGTCATATCATTTACAATTCTCTCAAGACGTGTAATTTCATGCAATACAATTGATTGAAATTTATAATTGTTGGTGTTTTCCGATCCACTGAAAGATAGCGACTCAATACCTGCTTTAATTGAAGCAAGTGGGTTTCTAATTTCATGAGCCAATCCTGCAACCATTTCTCCGAGAGCAGCAAGGCGGTCTTTTTTCCTGAGTTCTTCTTCCATTTCTCGAATTTCAGTTATATCTCTTAAAATAATTGAAGATCCTACTACCTTGCCCTTATTACCATAAACAGGAGAAGCGCTAAAACCTATCAACAAGTCTCCTGACTCAAATACACTTCTTTCGATATGTTTCCCGCTAAGGACATCATTGAACAAATTTTCTTCAACACTCTCACAAACTTTTTCAATATTTTTAGACTCTATTTTTTTACCAAGAAGTTTTTTTGCTTCAGGATTAGCTACGATTATTATTTTATTTTGGTCAATTAATATCAGTCCCGTCGGCAGTGATTCAAGGAGCTTATCAATGTTAAAGTCTTTAATCTTCATCCTGTTCATTTACGGTACGCTGCATTTTCTTAAACTTCTCAAGAGATTTATGATCACCTATAACAAGTAGAGTGTCACCTTCTTCTATTTTTTCCTCGGGAGAAGGAACAACTATCAAATCTTCAACAACTTCCTCAGCATTTTTTCTTTGCACCTTTCTTTTTATAGCGATTAAATTCAATCCATATTTATTTCTAAGGGAAAGTCCCTTAGGCGTTTTGCCAATAAAAGGATCAGGTGTTTCTGACTCCAAAATACCAACCGCATCATTAAGTTTAAGATAATTAATTATGGAAGGATTAAGAAGTTGATCCGCAAGCTTCCTTGCTATCTCTTCTTCCGGATAAATAATCCTGTCAGCCCCAATTTTTTCAAGAATCTCTCCCTGAGAAGGAGATGAAGCTTTGGTTACAATCCATGGTATTCCAAGTTCTTTTAGATGAAGAGTAACAAGAAAGGAAGCTTCAAGGTCTTCCCCAATAGAAACGACTGCGGCATCTGCTGAAGAAACACCAGCTTCTTCTAAGGGTTTCTTATCTCTCCCGTCGGCTATTATCACATCAATAGCAAATTCAGAGGCCAATTCAACTTTTTTCTCGTCTTTGTCTATAGCGGTAACCTGACAACCCCTCTTAAGGAGTTCGGATGCTACCGTTAAACCAAAAGTCCCAAGACCAACTACTACAAAGTATTGTCTTTTTTCTGTTTTTCCAATCATCCTATTTGTACCTTCGCAAGAGGATATTG
>CAZALG010000268.1:0-2953 GCA_964485935.1 uncultured bacterium
ACATGCTTTATTCATACTAGGTCAGGATTACTCTAAATTTTTCAACAAACACTAATTTTATAAAATCCTTTTTACTCTGAGCCGCAGAAGCTTCTTCGATATTTGCCCCAATACTTGATCCACTTCTTAGAAGTGGCTTGGACAGAACGTATTCATTATTTATGATCATTTGTTTATACAAATCAATTATCTTCAATGCAAAATCAAAACTTTTATTTTTAATTAAATTATCTTTCATTTTGTACCCTTTTTTAATTCAAAATTCAAAATTAATAATTCATAATTCTTAACGTTTTTTTGCTTGAAACCTTGAATCCTAATATAATTAATATTTAAGTGGAATTAATTAACGGGATCAGTTTATTCTTTAAAATAGAATCCCAGCTGAAATTTTTGATAATTGTTCTTCTGTCCTGTATTATTTCGGAATTTTTCAGAAAAACGGATATTTTCTCCGCTATTTTTTTTGGTTTTTCATTTAAATCAAAAAATATATGAGACTTAAAATGTTTTCCGACTTCCCGGAGGGCGGGAATATTTGAAACTGCAGCTGGCAATCGGAATAATGAAGCTTCGATAGCGGGAAGTCCAAAACCCTCCATTTTACTGGTAATAAGAAGAAAATCTCCCAGGAAGTAAAAAGTTTCAATGTCTTTTATGGGACAGTGTTCGGAAAAGAGTATTAAGGAAACCTTTTTTTCTTTTGCCCGGGAGGTAAGTTCCTTTTTGTATTTTGCGAAATCGGAGTTATGAGGATCGGGAGGTGCCGAAAGTAAGAGCAGAGGGTTACCTTCCATTTCTGCCATTATATTTATTGCGAGTTCAAAGTTCTTTCTTCGAGTTAGCCTGGAAGGAAAAATGGCGACAGGATAGTAGGAAAAAATTTTTAATTTTTTCGCTTTCTTTTTTATATCGGGAGTTAGTATTTTATAAGGGTCGATCCCATTATGAATAACAGTTATTTCATCTTTTTTGATTTTGAAAAAACGGGAAATCAAATTTTTTCTGTAATTTGTTGTCGCTACCCATTTAACGTCTGGAGCGGGCTTTGATATTAATTCTAGGAGAGAGTTATCCGGAGGCGGCAAATTATAAGTGGGATCTACATAAGAAAGATCATGCACCCAGCCTATGGTTTTTATTTTCTTCGAAATTTCAATAAGAGCTGCAGTTGCAACTAGATTGAAATGCATAGTAAAGAGATTATGTACTATTAGTATGTCCGTACCTTTTAAAGCTTTAAGAATTTTCTTTTTTACTTTTTGAACTTCAGAAGTAAAATTGTCCGGAGTTTTACCTTTTAATATTTCCCGAAGCATCCCTTTATAATAGGAAGATTTTAATTCCGGGATTAATTTATCCGGCTTTCCGTCTCCGGCTATTACATTTACTTTAAAGTTATTTTCTTTTAAAAGTCTTGCGTGTATGTCAACGGTTAGTTCAACTCCCCCTATTACCGGCAGTGCCGAGTAGTGGAGAATGGAAATTATTTTTCCCATTGCTCAAGAAGATAAGATTTATTTCTTTCGAAAGTAAGAGCGGCCTCCTCAACAAGGTTTTCAAAATCGTCATTTTGCATTTTAACCGATGATTCGTAAAGAGAAGCGATTCTCAGGTTATATAAAGGAAGAAGTGTACTTATTATCTTTGCATGATGTCTTTTGCAGTGATGGAATGCCGAGGCAAAATCGTAAACAATTCGTGCCCAGTTTCCATGATTTAGTAGAGAGTAATCTTTTTCTCTGAAAATTGTTTTTAGAAGTAAGAATGAATTAGGGTTCAGTATATCGTTCCACAGGGAATGGAAGTTTTTCCATCCGGACTTAAATGATTCGGCAAGTGAATGCAAATCTATATCGAATTCCTCGGGCTCCAAACCAATTTCCTCTCCGAGTATGTCCACCGGATCCGAGCCTTTTATTTTTTTCCATGAATCCTCAAAATCTTCCATTAATTCAAATGTCGTAATAACCACCTGGAGGAACATTGGGCCAAGGTGTTTTGAGGGATCTTTTGCTTCATGTAGTTTGGCTCCGAGTCTGGTCTGACCTAATTTGTATCCATTTTTGACTGCGGTTGTTGTTATCCAGGTGTCGATACCGAATCTGGCAACATCTGTTTCCCATCGTTTATCCTGTAGAAGTGAACGTACAAGATTGGCTGAAAAGGCAAAGTCTCCTCCTATTGGTTGTCTAACTCTTTTGCCCCATATTGCTCTTATCAACATATAAGCAATGTTATTTGTGATTGTAGCATCATATTTGTATCTTTTATAGTAGGGTGCAATATAATCATAATTGTCATTAATTATTGGGCTTATAAGGTTTTCCATCCATTTCGGGCCTATTGAGCGAAGATCGGAGTCTACCATAAGGGTAGCTTTTGCATCGAGAAATTCTGCAGCTTCAAGAATACTTCTTACAGCAGAACCCTTTCCGGGTAAACCCCTATATATGCTTACTGCTTTTTCGATATAGGGAGGTAATTCTGTATCTTTTGCCACTTCTCTTGTGTCGTCTACCGAACCACCGTCTGTAACCAATATCAAACTTTTATAATCTTTCCAGTATTCGGCCAGGCCCTCTCCGATTTGTTTTATTACAAAGTCTATGGTATCATCGACATTATAAGCCGGAATTCCGACGATTATATCTAATGATTTAATTTCCTCGAGCCTTTTTCTCAAATCATCGCGTATTGCCGTAATAAGTTTCATCCTACCTCCCGTTGAGTTTATCCATTATCTCAGGTATTTCTGTTTCAAGTAAGTCGGGCATTGCAGAATCTATCCTTCCCCATGTTGGTATCAAGTGAGAACCCAGTGGATGTTTATGGAATTCTTGCGTTGCTATATCAAATGCCGTAGCGAACTTTTCAATTGCAATTATTTCTCTGTTTCGGTCATATTTGAGACCATTTATTAAAGCTAAGTTTTTATATTTTTCTACAAATT
>CAZALG010000269.1:0-2946 GCA_964485935.1 uncultured bacterium
TCGGAACCTAAATTGATATTTACATTAAAGCAAACTCTCCCGAGAGTCTTATATCTTTTGACGAGCTTCCTATTAAAACTTTAAATTTCCCTTTTTCGGCAGTCCAGTCTTTGCTTACGATATCGTAAAAGGAAAGGGCGTTTTTATCCAGCTCGAAACCGAGTTCCTTCTTTTCTCCTGGTTTTAAAAATACCTTCTTGAATCCTTTTAGTTCTTTAACCGGGCGTTCCGCGCTTGCCTGAATATCCTGGACGTATAGCTGGACTATTTCAGCGCCCGCCCGCTCGCCCGTATTTTCTACGTTGAGGCTTATTTTAACCGTTTCGTTTTCCTTTATATTCTTTTTATCTATTTTTAAATCGCTGTATTTAAAAGTAGTATAGGAAAGCCCATAGCCGAAAGGAAATAAAGGTTCGATTTTTTCTTTATCGAAGTGACGATAGCCTACAAAAATGCCTTCTTCGTAATGTACTTCCCCCTCTTTTTCCGGGTAATTACCGTAGGCTGGTGAATCTTCCCATCTTTTCATAAAGGTTGTTGGTAGTTTTCCCGATGGGTTTACTTCGCCAAGTATAATATCTATCAGAGCGTTTCCGCCTTCCTGCCCCGGATACCACGCGGCTATCAATGCGGGAACTTTATCTAACCACTCATCCATAAGAACTGCAGCACCGCCGTTTAAGACCACTATTACATTTTTATTAACTGAAGCGATTTTCTTAATAAGTTTGACCTGTTCGTTGGGTAAGGTTAATTCTTCTCTGTCTCCTCCCTCATGTTCTCTTACCCCCACACAGACTATCGCAACGTCAGCACTTTTAGCCGCAGTTATTGCGGCATTCATTGCGGTCTCTTCTTTGTCTACTGTTTTTTCTTCTAATTTCGTCCATCCGAGTACGACGGACGCGCCGCCGATGTTTTCAAAGTATTCAACTTTTATATCGTAAGCTTGGCCTTTTTTAAGTTCAACGGTATCTATTTTTGTAACGACACCGTGTGGTCCCCAGTTATCTATTATTCTTTTTCCATTTAGATATAAATAACTGCCATCATCGCTGCTGGTTCCGATTAAGTATTTACCGCTTGAAGGGGGGATTAATTTTCCCGTCCATATTATGGAGAATTCATCTTTATTTAATCTCTCATCGGTTGTATCAGAATCGAAGTCGAAGCTAATCTGTTTATCTATTCTACTTATGACCGGTTTTCCTTCGAATGTTGGATTGTTAAAATACTTGCCAAACAAGCCCACTTCTCCAGGTTTTCCTTTTGGGGGCCTGAGGTAGGAAGATTCGATAGGTTTTATCAATTTTTCTTTAAATAGACCTCTTTCATATATTACCTCAATATCTTCCCCGACTTTGTTCTTGATACCGTCTAAAATACTTATAGAATAAAAAGGATCAACATTGGAGCTGCCTCCGCCTCCTATTATTGCTTCTTTTGCATTGGGACCAATTACAGCTATCTTGCTTATTTTTCCTTTGCTCAAAGGTAGCAGGGTTTTTTCATTTTTTAGGAGCACTGTTCCTTCCCGAGCAACTTTTAAAGCTAATTTTTGATGTTCCGGTGTATTTATTGCTCCTTTGTCGAGTTTTTGATCGAAAATACCAGTTAAAAACATTGTTCTTAACATTCTTCTAACCTTGTCATCGATTTCTTCTTTTCGTATCAAATCTCCCTGTATTGCTGCAAGTACAGCGTTTTTCTTCAGATATCCTGCGGTGGGCATTTCAATATCGAGTCCGGCATAAAGAGTCGGAATTACACTGTGAACGGCGCCCCAATCGGACATTATAAAGCCTTTGAAGTTCCATTTTTCCTTTAAAATATCCTTCAATAAATATGTGTTCGCGCAGCAATAGTGTCCGTTTACTCTATTGTATGCGGCCATTATCGACAAACAGCCTCCTTCGGTTACTGCGGCTTTAAAGGCGGGTAGGTATATTTCATGAAGGGTTCTTTCGTCTACTTTTACATCGACCCTGAATCTATTGTATTCCTGATTGTTGCAGGCGTAATGTTTTGCGGTTGCTACGACATTTTCGCTCTGAATTCCTTTAACAAATGATACTGTCATTCTGGAGGCGAGATATGGGTCTTCGCCGTAACTTTCAAAATTTCTGCCGCCATGCGGGACACGGTGAATACAGATACAGGGACCCAATAAAACATTTCTATCCCTTGCTTTTGTTTCTTTGCCGATAGCTTTACCTACTTGATAAATTAAATCTGTATTCCAGGTAGACGCCATTGAAATACTCGCCGGAAATGCTGTTGCTTTCTCCCAGCGAACTCCAACGGGACCGTCTGTCATATTTAGAGGAGGAATTCCGAGTCTCTCATTCGCTGGAGAATTAAAGCCCTCTCCCTCTAACATTTCAACCTTTTCTTCCAGAGTCATCTTGCTTAAAAGGTCTTCTACTCTTTTTTCTATTAGTTGGTTCTGGTCTTTATAAATTGGGATTCCATAAAGATTACTGTTTATAAAAGATGTAATTAATATAAGAGCTAATAATGATATTTGTTTAAACAAAGAAATTTTTACTTTCATGATACCTCCTTGATTTTATTTTTATTCAGGCAAATTTGTTTTTAAAATGCGTCTTTTATTATTCCTCTTAGTTCTTCATCGGTTAAGACTATCGGATTGCCCTTCATGCTGTTTGATATTTTCGCCTTGCCGACTAATTCTTCTATCTGTTCTTCTTTTAAATCGACTTCTGAAAGATGAGGCATATTTAATTTTCCGTATAGCGCATCCGTCCACTGGATGAGGTCCTTCGGTTTTGCTTTTTCATTTTTTGTTACTATTTTCGCGACTTTCTCATATTTTTTAAATACCTCAGATGTTGGTTTGCGTTCCCCGAGGGCTTTAATATTCGCTTTTATAACATAGGGCAGAAGAATACCGCATACTACTCCATGGGGAGCGCCTATCATGCC
>CAZALG010000270.1:0-2921 GCA_964485935.1 uncultured bacterium
TACAATTTGCAATTTCCAACTTGCAATTTAAAATTAGATACTAAGAAATGTTGTGCTTCTTCGTGTCTTAGTGCCTTCGTGGCTAATTAAGGGTTGGGGGTGGTCTTCAATCAAAGCTAATCATTGCCTTGATTACCCCATCCCTATATCCTTCCACGATTTCGAATGCGAGTGGGGCATCTTTGAGTTTAAAATTATGTGTCGCCATGAAATCCACATTTATCTTTCCGTTTGATATCAAATCGATTGCTTTCTGTGTACAATTGTTTTGTCTGCGGACGTTCTGAATCGATATTTCTTTTCTGCGTATCTTGTTGATATTAAAGGAAATCTCATCTGGTTCGGGTATTCCTACAATTATAAGTTTCCCTCCGGGTTTTAATAAATCAACTGCCTGATCCAGAGCGTCCTGCTCACCGCAGCATTCAAATACTGCGTCTAATTGGTCGGGTTCAATATTTTTTATTTTTTCTACAATGTCTATCAGGTTCGGATTCCCAATCCAGTCCGCTCCGGCTTTTTCTGCGGCAATAAGACGGTCTTCTATTTTGTCAGTCATAAAAACCTTTCCTACACCTTTTACCCGGGATGCAAGAAGAACAGACAGACCAATCGGTCCTGAACCGAGTATGCCGATTGTTTTTTCTTTTGCTTTTTCAAGGAAAGCAGCAGAATAAATTCCGATCGATAAAGGTTCTACCAATGCACCTTGAATTAAGCTCATAGAGGGCCTTATTTTATAGCAGTTTTCCTCAGGCATAACTATATATTCAGAAAGGCAGCCTGCACGCTCTCCCGGACATCCGAGGAATTTTAAAGCACGGCAGGTATGGCGTCTGCTGCTTTTACACTGGTCGCATTTTCCGCAGGATACTGCGGGGTCTATTGCAACTCGGTCTCCCGGCTTTACGGTTTTCACACTAGCGCCGATTGCTTCGACTATTGCGGAGGCTTCATGTCCAATTGTAAAAGGGAATTTGATGACCTGGTCCCCAATTCTTCCCGTGGAATAGTAATGAATATCGGAACCACAGATGCCGACGTTATGTATTTGAAGTAAGACGTCAGCAGTTTTTTTTATTTCTGCTTTAGGTATTTCCCGAAATTCAAATTTACGAATACCGGTTAAAACTAGCGAGTTCATGGGTTATTAACCCAAGCTCATCAAAATGGATTTTCGCCCGTGTAGAGCATGCCGGCTGGCTTGTTGAAATAAACGTCCTCGATTCCCAGAACCTTCATCGCGGCAAACAATGATTTTCCGACATGTTTAAAAGCAACACATGTATGGTGCGGGAATTTTTTTTCTATGAGAACGTGACGGTAAAATCTTCCCATTTCTTTTATTGCGAATACACCTATACTACCAAAAGATTTGGGAGGAATATCGAGAACTTCTCCTTCGGCAACATAAGAACGAAAGATTGTATCAGCTGTTGATTGCAGACGGAAGAGGGTAATATCACCGGGTTTAATTTGACCTTCAAGAGTACCTCTTGTAATATCCGGTTCTTTTTTGTCAGGTTCCATTAGACGGTTCATGATAAGCTGAAATTTCATCGCTCCGCCAACAAGGCAGGAAGAAGATACATTTCCGCAGTGGAACCCCATGAAGAGATCTTCTAGTTTATATTTACCTATTCTGCTCTTTTCTTTTTTATATATATCAGTTGGAACTGTATTGTTTATATCGAGAATGGCGGGGGGAAATTCCGTGGCGCATGCCGCTATATATTCACTTAATGTTCCATAGATATCAGTTTCGCAGGATACGGGTATTCCGCGTGCTGCGAGTCGCGAATTGACATAACAGGGTACAAATCTAAAATATTTTTCAAAAGAAGGCCAGCATTTATTTGCGAATATTCCGTACTCGGAAGCACCCAGGTTATCTTCCATAAATTTTGTTAACGCGACTTCATACTGAGCGAGTTTGTTAAGGAGGTCGGGATAGGTATTCCCTTTTCCCAATTCTTTTGCCATATCGGATGCGACTTTTTTGATTTTGGGACTTCCCTTTGCGGAATTGTATATATCGTATAGATCCAACTCGCTGTTTTCCATTATTTCTACACCTATATCATAGAGAGGTTTAATAGGCGCGTTGCATGTAACGAAATCAAACGGTCGGGGACCGAAAGAGAATATTTTAAGTTTTTTTAGGGCTATTAAGATTCTCGCGACGGGGATAAAATCTTTTACCATATCGACAATTTCGCTGGCACTACCCACGGGATATTCCGGTATGTATGGTTTTAAACTTCGTAATCCCGAGTTATAAGAAGTGCTCAACAAGCCACAGAAAGCGTCACCTCTTCCGTGAATAAGGTCTTTCCCTGTTTCTTCAGCCGCGGCGGCAAACATAACGGGGCCGCTAAATTTTTGAGCCAGCATGGTTGTTGGACCTTCCGGTCCGAAGTTTCCCAGATAGATAACAAGCGCGTCAATATTTTTCTTATTTATTTCTTTAAGTGCCTTCAGCACATCTTTTTCGTTTTCTATTATGGTTTCAATTTCGGTTATTGCGACTTTCTTCGATTTACATTTACTTACAACCGCTTTCCTTCTTTTTCGAGATAACTCGATAGGGAAGCAGTCTCTGCTTACCGCAATAATACCAAGATTGATTTTTGGTATATTTTCCATTTTATTTCTCCTTTTTATTTTGCCCGTAGTAGGCATCCGGACCATGCTTTCTATTATAGTGTTTTTTTAAAATACACTCGGGTAAATCTTCACATTGAGGATTAAGCTGATAAGTTCCGAAAGCCATCTCTGCAGTAATTTCCAGAATATGACTGTTTTCTGCCGCATCATGCGGTGTTTTTCCGAATGTGAAAGGCCCGTGACCTCTGACTAAAACTGCAGGCATCTCAATAGGGTTTATATCTGCAAAACGTTCGATGATTACCGTTGCTGTA
>CAZALG010000271.1:0-2914 GCA_964485935.1 uncultured bacterium
AGCTTTACCGCTTTCAAGAACTTTCAGAACGTTTAGTCTAATTCCGGCAAGAGAGCACATTTCTAAAGCAAGGGCAACTGTTATTTCTACAGTGTCAGAGTAGTCAGATAAGTTACCTTTCAATATTTCAATCGACTCCAATACTTCGGGGGCATTCCCTATGTTCCTGCCAATTGGCGCGGATTGATCCGTATACACAATTGTCATTTTTGTTCCGAGTTCTTCCCCGACTTTTTTCATCATATCACCCAGCTTCTTAGCAGAATCCAGATTCTTCATAAAAGCGCCTTCCCCCACTTTCAAATCTATAACAAGACCGTCCAGGTCTTCCGCGAGTTTTTTGGAAAGAATACTGGAAGTAATAAGAGGTAGCGATTCTACTGTTTCCGTTGCATCCCTTAAAGCGTATAATTCTTTATCTGCGGGTGCTATTTGTCTTGTTTGAGATATTATGGAGCACCCTGCTTTCTTTAAAACCCTCTCAAATTGACTGAATGTAAGAGCTGTTTTATATCCGGGTATTGCTTCCATTTTATCGGCAGTTCCGCCGGTATGCCCCAGTCCTCTTCCCGTAATCATTGGGACGATTATACCCATCTCCGCGGCAAGGGGGGCCAGGATAAGGCTTATCTTATCTCCGACACCACCTGTCGAGTGTTTGTCGATTTTGGGTCCTTTGATTTTGGATAAATCGAGTTTTTTGCCTGAATTCAGCATAAAATACGTAAGGCCTTTGGTTTCCTCTAGGTCCATCCCCTTGTAGAATATTGCCATTAAAAGAGCACTTATCTGATAACTCGGAATTTCTTTAGTGGTAACACCGCGAATAAAAAATTCTATATCGGATTTCTTGAGCTTTTGGCCGTCTCTTTTTTTTCTTATTATTTCCCGCATAAAAGGAAGTTAATTTGAAAGGGATTATTGTCAAGAACGATAGTAACCACAAGATTACACAAATTGTCACAAGATTTTTTTTATTTTATTTTTACACAAAATTCGAAACTTTTTAGGTTTAAACACCAGCATTTCGCAGGTGTTGCCTGAGTCTAGGTATTGTAAGTATCGCCAAACGGGATTTACTCATTGCTATATGCGGAGGATTTATTATAATATTCTTATACTCAATATAAGGAGGTTGAAATGTTTATTCGACAAAATAAAACTATTCAAGAGCTAGGCAAGAGTTTGATGTTTCGTTTATTTCTTGCTTTTTTTCTTTTAGGAGGACAAGTTCTTGCTCAGGTAACCATAAAAAAGGATGTTCCAAGATCTTTGGAGCTTAATATTGAGGATTGTCTTATTGCCACAATCAAATCACCAGAGTCAATGACTGTGTATATGGTAGGGACGGCAACTGAAGCAGGGAAAGGACTTGTTGCCAAAGTGACCACCAGGAAGTTTGAAATCAAATCAGGAATTAACAGGTATGATGCTGCACATATACCGCCGATTGCTGAGACCTGGGTTATTCCAGAATATGAGCGTTTAATAGAAAGAACGGGGAGTTTTCCTGAAGGAAGGTATACAATACTTGTCCGACTTTTTACGGTAAAGGATGAGCTGTTAGATGAAGATAAAAGAACCCATCGGGTCGTATACCCCGAGCTCAGGTTAATAACTCCAAGAGACGGATCTAAGATAGTTGAATCTAACCCACTGTTTCACTGGTCTATTAGCCGTTCTGTTCCCGGAGCAAAATATTTGCTGAGAATATTTGAGCTAACGCCTGAAGGATCAAAAGCAACTGTTGCTTCTGATATTCCCTTTTTTCGAAGAACAATCTCTACCACCTCTTTTCGATATTCGTTGAATGCGGCTCCTTTTAGAGAGGGAAAGAAATATGCATGGCAGATTCAAGCATTGGCTTCTGATGGGTATCCTTTGGGAAGAAATGAAGGGAAAAGCGAAATTTTTGTATTCAAATATAGAGATGCTAAGATAAATTATCCGATAAAACTTGTTTCGCCGGAAGAAGGCGCCGAGATTCCTTCCGATAAAATCAAATTTTGCTGGGAGCCTGTACCTGTTGAAGATGTAAATTATACTATCTATTACACACATAAAGGTTGTGATTCGTTAACAGAAGGTAGCCCCCACCCGTTTGCTCCGCTGCTTCCCGATTCTACCGCGAGAAGCAGAATTCAGGAATTAAAAGTGAGAAAACGTAATCTTGGATCCAAATTAGAGCACTGGCAGAGGTATTGTGAGGAAGAAGTAGCCGAAATGCTCGAAAGCAGCCTGGAGAATCAGCGAGCCTGGGAAGAAGCAAAAGAACAACTAAAGGCAATGGCAGAATCGTTGAGGGATGAACTAAATTTTTCGCTGCCTGAGAATTGCCCGGTTGAGGACCGATGTTGTAACAATAGACCCTGTTGCGAGGGACTCGACCCCTGTAAAGAAGAAGACCTTGAAACTTACAAAGAAAGAATGAGATGTCTTCATGAACAGATAAATTCACTCAACAATATATTTAACGGCTCTACCGCCGAATTCTTAAGACTTTATACCCGCTGGCGAAACGGCGCGGATCACAGAGCAACTATGGATTTCTATCACGCGTATTTTTCGCTCATAGATGATATTATAGGATTAATTACCTCTGCGTTGGATGCCATCACTCCCGATGCGGAAGAAGTTCTGGAACAAATTATTGAAGAAACTCTGGCGTCTGGCGCTTGCACATTGGCACCCGAATGGTGTGAGGCTATCCAGAATGCAAGAACAGTGAAAGAAAAAATGGGCGTTGTCCAATCGTTAATGGCAAGTGCCCGATCGAGCGGTTCTATGCCTCCCGCATTCATTGTCGCCATGGTTCAGGCAATGGCTCAGCAAGCCGCCGGTGCGACAGGGGTTGCTGTAGCAGGATGGGATAATTTTGCTAATGTGATGATAAATCAACTGAGAAGCGCGTATG
>CAZALG010000272.1:0-2891 GCA_964485935.1 uncultured bacterium
TCCAACACATACATGAAAATGAAGAAGTCAATGTTCACGTTATAATTGAATTCCAGGGTAGACCTAAAGGCGTAGAAGAAGGCGGAATATTAAATATAGAACACAGGGATTTAATAATCAGGTGTTTACCTAAAGATATACCTGAAAAAATAGTGGTGGAAGTAACCGATCTTGAAATAGGAGATTCCATACACATTAAGAACCTTCAAATACCCGAGGGAGTTAAGGTCGAAGATGACCCCTCCTCAACCGTAGTAAACATCTTATCGCCGAGAAAGTTAATTGAAGTAAAACCGGCTGAGGAAGAAATTCCAATAGGCGAAGAAGCTGAAGAACCGGAAGTCATCACAAAAGAAGAAGAAGAAGAAGAAGAAGAAGAAAAAGAAGAAAAAGAAGAAGGAACAGAGGAAAAGACAGAAAAGGAGAGTGGCGAATAGAATATCGCGCAGCAATCGGGCTTGGCAATCCCTCTACTCCATACATCGGAACCAGGCACAACCTTGGAGGAAGACTAATAAAATTTATTTGTTCTAAGAAAAAATTAAGGTTTAAACCGGGTAAAGGGCATTATTACTATTCGATAAACGAAAATCTTATCTTGGCTTATGCGACAACCTTTATGAATAACAGTGGAATAGCTGTACTGGAATTATATGAAAACTTTTCACTTTCCCTTGAGAATATTCTTATCGTTCTTGATGATATAAATTTACCTTTCGGTAAATTAAGATTAAGAAGCGAAGGGAGCGACGGCGGACATAAAGGTCTCTACTCAATAATATATCATCTTAATAGCGAAAATATAACCCGACTGCGAATCGGAATAGGGAATCCTGAAAATAACGAAACGTCAGATTGGGTTCTATCTAAATTTAGTGATGAGGAAGAAAAAGTAATACCTGAAATATTGGAAAAAGCTAAAGAAGCTGTTTTTATTTGGAAAAATGAAAGTATCGATATGGCTATGTCGAAAATTAACGGGGAACCAAAAGGAGGTTAAATGAGAAAATACGAATGCACGTTCATCATCAATCCAGAAAAAGAAGAAGAGGTAAAACAAATTATAGAAGAAATAAAGTCCTACTTTGAAGAGAACAAAGCAAAAATAAAAAAAATAGACGAATGGGGAATTAAAGAACTTGCCTATGAAATTGGCGGACATAACAATGGGTTCTATACTGTCATTAATTTTGAAGCAGACCCCGAAAAAGTTAATCTTTTTAAAGAATTTATGCGTAAAAACAACAATATACTCAGGTATATTCTTGTAGTAAAGGAGAAATAAAACATGGCTGAATACAGAATTCCGAATATAAACTTTGTGGTAATCTCCGGAAGAGCAACTGCTGATTCTATACTCAGTTATACTGAATCCGGTACAGCGTACCTGCGTTTCCGTATTGCCTCAAATCGCAATTACCGGGACAAAAGCGGAGAATGGAAAGAAGAAACGACATTTACAGGTGTAACTTTATGGGGTAATCAGGCAGAAAGATTAAGCGAACGCATAAAAAAAGGCTCTCCGGTAGTTGTGGAAGGTAGACTATCCAGTTACACAAGAGAAACAGACGGTTTAAAAAGAACCGAAGTAAGCGTAAACGCCTTCAGGGTTCAGGAACTTACTAAATCCACAGCTCCTTACCCGGAAAATCAAGCAGGAGAGACAGCAGAAGAAGAAATGACAGAAGAAGCGGTAGATATGGAAGCACCTCCCGGTGATGACGAAGAACTTCCTTTTTAAAATTTAAGTGGAATAATTTTATATCTGAGCTAAAGTATAATACTTCAAGAACTTAAATACTATTTATTTTATTATATTTGTGTATCTTAGACCTTTTTTATCTCTCAGTAAAAAACATGAGGAATAATTGTCCCGGTAATCACCTCGGGGTTGCATCCGGGAGCCCACCGTCCACCGGGATAGTCGCACCTGTCGTCGGAGTCTGACGGGTTGCAAAGAATAAAACTGCCTTTGCAACATGTTCAGCAGTTACTTTCGCCTTAAGGAGATTCCGCTTTCTATAATATTCCGGAAGATTCTTCTCGGAGAGACCCCTTGCTCGCATACGGTCCGGGCCAACTTCAGCCCATAATCCAGATTTACGCTTACCGTGAGAAAATACTGCATCGGGAGAAACCATATTGACTCTCACATCCATCTCTGCAAACTCCAGGCTTGCGATTCGAGCCAGCTGGTGCGACGCTGCCTTTGTTGCACTGTAGGCTCCGAATCTTGCACCCGGCGCAAAAACATTCTTAGTGGATATTACGATAATATCACCTCCTGTTCCCTGGACTTTAAAATGTCTTCCAGATTCAAATAGGATGTGAAGAGTCCCTTCAATATTTACCTGTTCCAGTTTACGAAATACTTCTGTATCCATGTCCATGAGAGATGAATCGTGGGCAACACCAGCATTCACCACCACCAGGTCAATTCCACCCCAAGTTTGAACAACTTTATCAAAGCCTTTTGCGACTGATTTTGGATCCGTTACATCAAGGCTAACACCAATAACTCTTTCCTTATATTTTTCCTTAAATTCATTTACTGATGAATTCAGATTATCACCAGGTAAATCTGTAACAGCAACGTGACATCCATTTTTAAGAAGTTCCTCGCAAATTCCACTTCCGATTGCTCCTGCCGCCCCGGTGATTATTGCAACAGAACTCTTAAGAGGAAATTCATCTTTTTTGTCAAGCTTCGCATGCTGAAGGCTACGATATTCCATATCAAAGAGATGTTCTTCACTTAGCCCTTCATACTTCCCCATTGAAGAAATCTTTATCTTAGTAGATAAAGTCTGGAAAGTAATATCCTTTACTATATCAGCTTCTATTACATCCTTACCAGCGCATATTGCTCCTAACCCGGGCATTAGAATCAC
>CAZALG010000273.1:0-2889 GCA_964485935.1 uncultured bacterium
GACAGGTCTAAGCCACAGCATTGACATCGGCAGTCCCGGTAATAACCGGCTTGTCGTAGTTGTAGCCGGCGACGAGAGCGACGGGACGAGCCTGACGAGCGTTACGGTCGACGGTAATAATTGTACTAAAGCAGCAGGTGAAGCGGATAATCCAAGCGGCGTTGGCAACCACCAGGAACTCTGGTACATTCTTGAATCAGACCTTGGATCATCCAGTGGGACTGTTAATGTTACATGTGCCGGAGGGGATGGGGGATGGGTGACCCATGTTCATGTCTATTACGGCGTTGATCAATCAGGACCTTTAGATTTTGAAATCGAAGAAGCCGTAGTAAACGATGATTCAATTTCAGTGGAAAACGTTAGCTCCTCGGACGGTTCACTTGTCATATTCAGTGCGTGTGAAGGAACAGGTGGAATGAATCCAAGCTGGACATCTCCGCTTTCGGTACGCACAGATGGGCCGGACCCGGCTGGTGGGGCGGACTTTGCAACGGCGAGCGGCATCGAGACAACAGGACAAACCAATAAAACCTATGTCTGCACCTGGAGTGGCGATTTCAACCGGGGTACGGGCATTGTGGCTGTTTGGGAACCAACTGCAGCAAACGAAGGAATGCTTACCTCCCATCCTATCGCGTATGGTGATCTGTTGGTTGAGAATTCGAGCAGGAGCGACTGGGATGGCGCAAAATGGACAAAATCCTCTGCTGATGATTCCATTGGATTGCAGATTCAATATCTCCACGGCGGCAGCTGGTTCCCTGTCCCGGATGCTGCTTTACCGGGCAATTCTAATTTCTTTTTCCAGATGACTAACGATTTCTGTAACCTGGATCTTTCCGGGTTGAATACAACAACTTATGATACCTTACGCCTAGTGGCAAAATTTAGGTCGTATGCCACTGCCCCCAATCCGACGCTCATTATGTGGGCATTGGGTCAGACCGGTGGTATAACTTCTGTTCCTTTGCCGGACGACAATTTGAAATATGCTCTGTCATTACTCAACCCAAATGTCCTTATCAGCGGGACAAAAATTGAAATTAAATATCAATTGCCAAAAAAAGAGAAAGTTAGCCTCGGTGTGTTTGACCTTCTGGGAAGAGAAGTGGCAGCACTTGTAGATGAGTCAAAAGCCCGCGGATCTTATAGTGTTACATGGTATGGGAAAAATAATTACGATAGACCACTGGCTTACGGTGTCTACTTTCTTAGAATGCGATCGGGCGAATTTTGCGATGTAAAAAAATTGGTATTTGTACGTTAATTAAAGAGTAAATAGTCCTTACTCTGGCGCAAGGTACTTAAGATACTCAAACAGATATAATTTAAAACTATTTTTTATTCCACGGGAGGAATCTAAGGGGCTTGAATTTTGCAATAAATTTGGTTAATATAAAACAATGAATAGAATGATAAAGCTTTTATTAATTATTATATGCCAGGTGGTTGGATTATCACTAATGGGATTTTATTCCGTTGAATATAACTACTCCTCTTCATTTGATAACCACCTAGATTACGTTCGTCTCTTAATCCCGCGTGGTTTTTATGCTGATTCTGTCAGCGTCGAGATAGATACACCCACTTCCATGGATATTACGGCTGAGATTATTGGTAATTATTCTTTTGGAGAAAATAGAATAGTGAATCTTAAGGTGTATCCCTTAAACTTTAATCCTGAAAATGGAAAAGAGATTTCCATAAAAGATTTAAAAATTAGACTCTCATGCAGCCCTGCCTTTACTCCGATAGGAAATAAGATATCCCGGGACCCATATTCGGATAGGATAATTGCCAGGGCGCTTAAAAGTATAGTAGATAACAAAGAAGATGTTCCTGCTTATTCTTATAAAGGAGAATCAACTCTAAGACAGGTTTATAACGCTCCTTATATTATAATAACTGCCGATTCTCTAAAAAGTGCATTTCAGCCGTTAGTTCGCTGGATAACGAGAAAGGGAATAAGGGCAACCATCGTTTCAGTTGAAGATATACTTACCTTTTATTCAGGTGACCCTGTATCCGAAATCTATGATTCTGCCGGCGCCATCCGGGGATTCTTAATAGATAAGTATCCCCAGGGACTTCAATGGGTCTTGCTCGGCGGAGACGAAGATATTGTGCCTGTAAGATACGGGTTTACAACGGGAGATCATGAGGTAGATATGGCTCCTCCTTCGGACCTCTATTACTCGGATCTAAATGGAAACTGGAATGTTGATGGTGATGAATTTTATGGCGAGTTTGCAGATGATTCGGTTGACCCTTATTCTGAGTTATTCGTCGGTCGTATTCCGTGTAATAGCCGCATTGAAGCAGAAAATTGGGTAAGTAAGGTTTTAAATTATGAGATAAATCCCGGTGACGGGGATCCTTCCTATCTATCAAGAGTATTCTGGACCGGAGCTGATGAACTCCGAACGGCACCTGATTACATTATTCAATACGGCTCATTCCCTTCTTATTTTACACACGATACAACAATGCTTGAGGAAGAAGACGGAATTCACCCACGAGGTAGTGAAGTTATCGCAAGAATGAAAAACGGCTATGGTTGGTTCAATCTCTACGGGCACGGGGGGCTCGACAATGTAGTTGTTTCCTGCCCGGGAGGAAATCAACCTTCTCTTGATAGAGATTTCTTGGTGAGTCTTGATACCTGCGATGCTTATTTTCATGCAAACCACTGGGGTAACAACGTAGAACCGGGAAATGGAATAGATTCGATGATAGTACGAGACAAATACGGAATAATGTATGTTTCTTCCTGCTATCAGGCTGCATACGACCAGGAACATTTTCCAATCTTCAATGATTATCATGGCCCGTCATTGGCAGAAGCATTCACTCTTTTACCTGAAAGAGGAGGAGTAGCCTTTCTTG
>CAZALG010000274.1:0-2861 GCA_964485935.1 uncultured bacterium
GGTGAATAAGTATAACTCAAGTCTTGATTATGAAGGTTTGTTGGAATATGACAGGGAAATGCGGGAATCCGGAGTCTGCGCCGCATGTGGATGTTCTGGTATTGTTATTTTGTTGCAGGTTATGAAAAATTTAAATTTGTCCGAAGTGGAACTTTTGAATAGAACTACTTCGGGTGATGTTACAGGAGATAAAAGCGGGTACGTGGTTGGCTATGGTGCCTGGGTTTTCTCAGAAAACGCGGCAAAGAAGACTGAAAGTGAAAAATCCGAATCAGAGTTTGATTTTATTCTGAGGGAAGAAGACAAAGAAAAATTGTTGACTATAGCAAGAGAAACCCTAAATGAATATGTGAGATATAAAAAATTTACGGATTTTGCTATTGAAAGTGAATTTTTACAAAAGGAATGTGGAGCTTTTGTAACATTAAAGAAGAAAAACGGAGCTCTTCGAGGATGTATTGGGCGTATTGTAGCAGAGAAACCGTTATTCCTTGTAATAAGGGATATGGCTATAGCGGCAGCCTCACAGGACTATAGATTTCCCCCTGTGACACCTTCTGAACTAGATGATATAGAGATCGAGATATCCGTTCTTACCCCAATGCAAAAGGTTAATAGTGCTGAAGAAATAGAGGTAGGCAGAGATGGGTTGATGATAAAAAGGGGATATATGAGCGGACTGCTTCTTCCTCAGGTTCCTGTTGAACAGGGATGGGATAAGGAAACTTTTCTTGAGCATACCTGCTATAAAGCCGGATTGCCTCCTGACGCGTGGAAATCTTCTGAACTCTGGAAATTCCAGGCAATTGTGTTTTCGGAGGATTAATAGCCACGGATTTACACGGATAGACACTGATTAAAAAAGTGTTTTTGTTTAAAAAAAATATGAAGTGGCGGAGTAATTCCTAGCTACTAAGGGAAATCTGTTGCCAATTAAAAACAGAGAATAGATTTGAGGTGTGTGGTTGGGAAATCCGTGAATATCAGTGGAAATCAGTGGCTAATTCAAGTTTATTTATCTTTTTTCTTTATCCAGTCTTTGTAGACAAGGGAAATGGGTATTAATACGGCATATCCCAATACTAAGAGTATAGGAGCTAAAGTCAGAGATTCTCGCCCTAGGAATATGTAACCCACTATTATAGTTAATATTCCGACAGCAAAAATAATTGAATTTATCTTTCCCCAGTAGAGTTTATTATTGCTTTTTCCTTTCAAAGTACCTCCATGTTTTCTATTTTATCAGTTTAAAATCGCCCCTGCTAATCATATATATATGAACATCTTCGTATGAATCTTTGGAGCCGAGAGAGCCGGCAGTCAATTTGATATCTTTTAATCTTCTTTTGTCTCTTGGGTTGTCTATTAAACTTCCCATAAGGATAGCTGCATCGTATCCGAGGCAGGCATACCTATCAGGGCTTTTTCTGAAGATAAAATTAAATTCCTCTGAAAATACGTCTGTCGGGTTGAAAGGACTTTCGGAAATTATTATTCCTTCTAAGGCAGATATTTCAACTTGCTGTCTGAATATTTCTTCCGATTTCCAATCATTTGCTCCGAGAATTTGCGATTTAATGCCAAGATATTTTATTTGACTCGCAATAGCTGGTACATCTTGCGTTGCGGCGGGGATATAAACGGCATCAGGTTTGCTGCTTTTTATTCTTTTTAATTCATTCTGAAAATCTTTTTTTCCTTCTTTGTAATAAAGTGAGTTCACTATTGTTCCCCCCAGTTCTATTACTTTTTCAGAGAAATATTTTTCGAATGTTTCTCCGTAATCTGAATATGGATAGAAAATCGAGAAAGTTCTAAGCCCAAGTTCTTTAACAGCATAATTTGCCATTGCTTTTGCTTGTTGTCCTATCGTTTTGTTAATTGTATAACATTGTTCCCCTGCAGAGTCTATAAACTCTTTTGTTGCTGTTGGAGAGATAAACGGTATTTCCACATAATCGCAAAGACAGGCAATTGCAAAACTGTTTCGAGAGAAAAGAGGTCCGATTATTCCGGAGCTCTTTTCTACTTTTATAAGATCGACCGCTTCTTTATAACTTTTAACTGGATTTCCTCTTGTATCGACGTACAATGGAATAAATTTATCCCTTGAGCCTATTTCTATACCTTTTTTAACCGATTCTGCCGTTTGGCTGTAAACACCTGTTAAAGGCAGCAGCACGCCCACCCTGATTTTGCCTTTATGTCGAGACATATATTTTGCTTTTCTTGAATACTCGCTATCAGGATATTTTTTTTCGATTTCCGAAAAAAATTTTGAACTTTCTTTTTCTTTGCCAGCACTTTGAAGTTTCCTTGCGAGAGTGTATAATAAGAAAGGTTTAAGATCTTCATTGGCGTAGGGAATAGCTTTTTCCAGGGATTTCGAATCTGAAAGAGCGGCTAATTCTTTTACGTTTTCAGATGTTTTTAATCCGTAGCGACTGGCAGCAGCATAACTTATAAGTGCTTTTCCGTAATTTGCTGTAGCTTTGTTGATTTCACCCAGATAAAATAGTGCGTTACCTTTAAGTTTTTGAGATTCGCTACTTTTTGCCACCACCAAAAATAAGTCATTTGCTTCTTTATAATTCTGTTCAGTGTATGCCTTCATAGCATTTTCGTAGATTTTGCTTGCCTCTTCCTCTGAAGTAGGCTGTATTGACGGTGCGCAGTTGGCTATGTATAACAATATGAATAATATTGGTACAAAAATTAATTTCTTCATGGGCTGAATTTACTTTTTTGATAAAATTTGTCAAGGGATGCCGTTTTTAACCCACTGCACCCCATCTCCAAAAATTATTATCACGTTTATAATGAGAAAAAGTCTTGATTATTCAGGGGGTGGAGATATTCTT
>CAZALG010000275.1:0-2837 GCA_964485935.1 uncultured bacterium
AAATCTTACCTTTTTTTTCTAAGAGTTTGTCCGAAAAATCAAAATATATACTAATAACCTTGCCTTCAAAGACCTTCTCCGCACCCATTTTTTTTAGTTTCTTCTCTACCTCTTCTACATTTATTTCAAGAATCTTTATCTCAATCTCTTTCAAATATTCCCCCACCCATTATTTTTACTTAATAGACCAACCCGAAGACTTATCGTATAGGAAAGCGCTCTCGGAAGGTGAGCGGGCATGGTTCCCTGATTTCTATAGAAATCAGGGAGAGCGAACCTGAGAGGCGAGTGGCAATTTCCTCGCTGGGGAAATTGACCACGTCTTTCTCGGACGATAAGTCTTCTGGTATATAATCGTATATAGAGAAAAAGCAATCTTAAAATACTACTTTTCAAGATCGTATTCGTTAATCTTATTAAAAAGAGTTTTATATGAAATGTTAAGCAGCCGTGCTGCTTGAGCCTTATTCCCCTCAGTTTGTCTCAAGGCTTCACAGATAATTCTGATTTCGGAATCTCTCTTTGCTTTTTCTCCGATTTCTCGAAGATTAAAACTTTCAATACTCTTATCTTCTTTTCTCTTCGCATGAAAAATTATATCTTCTTTTCCAATAACCTCAGATTCGCAAATTATTAATGCTCTTTTCACAACATTCTCGAGCTCCCTCACATTCCCTTTCCATTCATGCTGTTTTAATTTCATCAAAGCTTCATCGCTAATGCTTCCAACCTTACCGGGAATGCTCCCTCCGTACAAATCGATAAAGTGTTTCACAAGAACTTCGATATCCTCGAGTCTATCCTTAAGAGGAGGTAAATGAATGGGGAATACATTCAAACGGTAATACAAATCTTCTCTGAACTCTTTCTTTTCAACCAGGTTTTCTAAATCCCTGTTAGTAGCACAGATTATTCTTACATCGACTTTAATTCTATCTCTTCCTCCCACCTTCTCAAACTCTTTTTCTTCAATAACTCTTAGGATTTTTGATTGAAGAAGTAAGGGCATATCACCGATTTCATCCAAGAAAAGGGTCCCTCCGGAAGCTTGAGAAATCTTTCCTATTCTTTTAGAAACTCCTGTGGCAGTTCCTTTCTCTATACCAAACAATTCACTTTCAAGAAGCGTTTCGGGTATTGCGGCAGAGTTTAAAACGACAAAAGGCTTATCTTTCCTTGGACTCCAATGATGAATTGCCCTGGTGAACAACTCTTTACCTGTTCCGCTCTCTCCAAAAAGAAGAGCTGTAAGGTCGGTTGCCGCGACTTTCTTAGCAAGAGTTATAACTTTTTTTAAAATAACCGAATTACCTACTATTTTTTTCTTAGCAGGAAAAGTTTCTTCTTTTATTTCATTTCTTATTTTTTCAATTAACAAATCCGGATCGAAGGGTTTCTGTATAAAATCTGAAGCACCCTTTTTCACTGCTTCCACCGCGCATTTAATATCTCCATAAGCAGTTATTATAAAAACCGGAAACTCGGGCGCGATTTTAAGAACCCTACTTAAAAGCTCCAATCCTCCCATCTCAGGCAATTTAAGGTCAAAAACTCCAATAGAAAAAACATCCCTTTTAAAAACATCAAAAGCCTCTTCGGCAGAAGCACAGGATTCGAAAGCGAGATTTGCTTTTTCGAAATTAAGTTCCAACATTTTCCTGAAGTTTTCATTATCTTCGACAAGAAGAATTTTATTCATTAAGAACCTCTCGGCAGAGTTATAATAAATTTGCTTCCTCTATTGGGTCTGCTTTCAACCTTAATATCTCCGCTATGAGCTTCGATAATCCTCTTGGCAACAGCCATCCCTACTCCAACTCCTCCGTCTTTTTTCGTGAAAAATAAATTAAAAATAGATGATAAAGTTTCCTTATCCATTCCAACTCCAGTATCCTTTATTATAATATTAATCTTTTTCCTCTTTTGTTCAACCGAAACAACTATATTTCCCTTCTGCCTGCATGCATCCAGAGCGTTGTCCAGTATATTATATATAGCTCTACCAATAAGCTCCGCATCGGCCTTTAATTTAATATCATCCGGAATATTAGTCTTTACATCTACTCTCTCGTTATCCAATCTTTTGATAACCTCATTTATCAAACTTTTAATATCGATTTCATTTATTTCCGGTTTCAACGGTCCAGAAAGAGACAAAAGGTTTATAGAAAAATCATTTAAACGGCTGGTTTCTTCCAAAATGCCTTTTTTTACGTCTTTATTTTTAACAAGCTTACCAAACCCAAAAATGGCTCCGGTAGCATTCCTGATTTCGTGGAGAACTTGAGTAACATTTTCACCCAAATTGGAAAGAAACAGTCTCTGGTTTAACTCTTTTTCTATTTCCCGAACGTTCTTCAGTTTCTCTCTATAATCCTTGACCATTTCTCGAATCGTATTCATTGTATATTCTATATTTTGTCCTTTTTCTCCCGCGACTTCCCTGATTTTCTTAAAAGGATAAGAAAATACCCAGAAGATATAAAATCCAAGTGCAATAAATGAGAAATAAACTATAATTCTTAAGAACAAGGAGATTTTAAAAATCCTTTTGAGTATACCAAGTTGTTCATCCGAAGCTAGAATCAACAGATAACCTTTCTCGACAGGAAACAAACCATATCTATATCCCCAGAAACTGAGTGTATCGGGGAACTCCTCCGGTTTAAAACTTACCTCAAAATCCGAAGAGACAACAAGACTTTTGGTAGAATCAAACAATTCGACCCAACTAAGTGAATATTCCGCTAAAACGGGATAAACTTTTTTTGAATCCAAGCCTTTTTTTTCTTTTTCATTGATTGCACCTTTAATCTTAGCAGCTCCTGAAGCAATCC
>CAZALG010000276.1:0-2837 GCA_964485935.1 uncultured bacterium
GCTTTTTTGGCAATATTTCTTAACTCTTTTTCATCATAAGCGACTCCCGAACCCAAACCACCCAAAGCGTAAGCTATTCTTACTATAACGGGATATCCTATTTTCTCACCGGCTTTTATGGCTTCTTCTACGTTACTAACGGCTTTACTAACAGGAACTTTTAAGTTTATTTCTGAAATCTTTTTTATAAATCGGTCTCTATCTTCAGTATCTAAAATAACTTCTACCGGAGTCCCTAACACCTGAACCTTATATTTATCAAGAATACCCTTCTCCGCTAAATCCGCACCGACATTCAAACCGGTTTGACCGCCAAAAGCGAGTAATATACCATCAGGTTTTTCCTTTTCTATTACCTGTTCGACAAAATATATGTCCAGGGGTAAAAAGTAAATTTTATCGGTGAGATAAGATGAAGTCTGAATCGTTGCTATATTTGGATTAATCAGAACAGTTTCAATACCCTCTTCTTTTAAAGCTTTAATTGCCTGACTTCCGGAATAATCAAATTCACCTGCCTGCCCTATACGTATTGCACCAGAACCCAAAATTAATGCCTTTTTTATCTTATTTTTCTTCATAATGCCCTCACAAACATATCAAAAATAAATTCAGTATCATCAGGACCTGGAGAAGCCTCCGGATGAAACTGAGAACCAAAGAAAGGTTTAGAAATATGAACTATGCCCTCATTTGTTTCATCATTATTATTAAAAAACCATTCTCTCCAGTCTTCCTTTAAAGTTGCGGAATCAACTACGTACCCGTGGTTCTGAGAAGTAATATAACATCTCTTGGTCCCGACTTCAACACACGGTTGATTTTGACCTCTATGACCATATTTTAACTTATAAGTATCCGCACCCGCAGCAAGTCCAAGAATCTGCGACCCTAAACAAATACCCAGAATAGGTATATTCATTGAAATAGCTTTCCTGACATTTTCAATTGTAGCTACACATTTCTTAGGATCTCCAGGTCCATTTGAAATTAAAACCCCGTTTATTTTATCCTTAGTAAAATCGTGATCCCAGGGATATCTTATTACGGTTATATCCCTGTTTGAAAAAGCTCTTATCACGTTATTTTTTACGCCACAATCGACTACAGCGACCTTCTTCTTACCCTTTTTATACTCCACAACTTTATTTATACTAACTTCAGAAACCAAATTTCTTTTGTTTGGATCTTCAAATCCTATCTTTTCATTGTTAAAAATTATTTTCCCAAGTTGGGTACCCTGTTCTCTCAATTTTTTTGTCAGCATTCTTGTATCAATATTGTATAAAGCTGGAATATCATTTTTAACTAGCCACTCTGCCAGAGATTTTTCTGCACTCCAGTGTGAATAATTTTCCGATAAATCCGATATAATTAAACCCTGCACTTGAATTTTTTCCGATTCAAAGTTTCTCAGCAATCCATTCTCTCTTTTATCCCCAGGAACACCATAATTCCCTATCAACGGATACGTTAAAACAAGTATTTGGCCTTTATATGAAGGATCAGTTAAAGTCTCAGGGTACCCTACCATACCGGTGTTAAAAACTACCTCTCCATTCATAGCTTTTTCAGAACCAAAAGAAAAACCTTCGAAAATAGAACCATCTCCCAAAACAAGTTTTGCTAACTTTCCGCTATTTGACATATATTAACCTCTCCCGTAAATTGACTTCTTTAAGAAAAAAAACTCCGATTGAATTCCAAAAAATATGCCTGGAACCAGGCATTGCAGAATTTCTTCTATTTATTTTTAATATTTTCTTTTCAATCACTAATTAACCCGTCTCGAATATATAAGTTTTCTTTGCGCTGTCAAGGGGTTTTTTGAGAAAAAAATGAATAAATATTCATTGCAAACATAACACAAAAATAAATTTAAATGATAATATAGTAGGAAAAAATATTTAAGAAATCTCAAAATCACTGGAAATCATATAGGTAAACTGAAGCTCCTTCTTTCTTATAACTTTCAACTCTTACTCCCTTTTTATCAAAATAGTTTAATAAATTTCCTTCATCTGATTTTATACCAAATTTATAATTATGAGAAATAAGAAACCAAACCCTATTTTTTCCGATAAGTTGCTCGGACTCTTTTCCCCAATCAACCAGTTCCTGACTAATTATTTCTCCATAAAAGATATTAAGATGTTTTAAATCTTTTCTCTCGTAATAATAAGTAAACGCGGGAATTGAAAACTTATAAACATATAACAAATCTCCATCCTGCCAGTTATCGTTTACATACTCTATTACAGGTCTAATTTCTTCAACTTTGTTAGATTTTATAATATTATATCCTGAAGAAAGTATCGGATAAGAAAACAATAATACAATTATAACTAAACTTATGATTTTAGATTTTATAGTTTTTTTTAAAAAAAACACACCTTCAGCAATAAAAATAAAAGCTATCGGGACAAGGAATATATTTGTTCTGCCAACAAATGGATATAAACGAAGTCCTGAAACAAATAAAGAAACAAAAAAAGGAGAAATTAAAATAAAGAATTTTTCCTTTGACTTCAAAAAGAATGAATACGTTCCGACAAAGAAAATCAATCCCGCATTAAATACCAATAATGCAATAACTGCTAATGTAACTCGGGTGTAAAGGGAACACATAGAAAACTCAGATATACCAATTCCATTTGTAAAACTATGCCATCCTATAATTGAACGCAAAGCGGGTAATCCTAATGTAAAACTGAAAAATTTATAAAAGGCTTTTAAAAACCAGAAGATATCTTGAAATGATTTAATTTGTAAAGGCATAAAATCATACTGAAAATATTCCACGAGGTCCGGATTTATACTGATTCCATTAAGAGAAA
>CAZALG010000277.1:0-2836 GCA_964485935.1 uncultured bacterium
GGTAGCACTGCCAAGTATAACCGGAAAATTTCCTATTTTTCCCCTCATAACCGCGACATCGCGTCCGGAAAATCTTGGTTTTAGATCATCCTGGCGATATGAATCGGAATGTTCTTCATCGACTATAATTAGACCTAGATTCTTAAATGGGCTGAAGACACTCATTCTTGAACCTACTCCGATTTTCAAATTACCGTTTAGGGCGTGTATCCAGTATGAATATCTCATGCCTCTGGAAGATTTGTAGTTATAAGATTCGCCGCTTCCAAATCTATCCCTTATTCTCTCCAGGATCTGAGGTATCATCGAAATTTCCGGTGTTAGGTAGAGAACACTTTTTTCTTTATTTATTACATGTTCCATCAGTCGCAAATAAATTTCAGTTTTTCCGCTTCCTGTAACTCCGAAAAGAAGAAATGTTTCGAATTTTTCCTTTTTTAGGGCTTCCATTATTCTTTTATACGCTTTATTTTGAGATGGATTTAATTTAATTGTAGATTTCTTTTTTGGATATTCTTTAAATGTTTTAACCTTTTTCATTATCGGAGGAAGACAAAAAGAGAATACCAGACCAAGTGGGCAGACGTAGTAACTTGAAACCCATTGGCAAAGCTCAAATAAATCCGGAGGCAGGTCCAGTATCTTTTCTTGAATTTCTTTTGCCCCTTTAAAAGGTTTTCCCTCTTCGGTGACGACGCCTTCGAGTATCTTATTTCTGAAAGGTATTCGAACAACACTTCCCTTTTGTAATTTTAGGTCTTCTTTTCCCGTGTAAGTGAAAAGGCAAAATTTATCGATTGGGACTGCTACGTCAAAGTATTTCATATAGAGAGAGCCAGGCCTACTTCGTGAGAAATTGTTTCTTTGAAATCCACGCTCCACTTTAGATAGAGGTGCACAGGTAATGTTTTTTCTCCCAGAATAAGATATAAGCGTCTGCCTGAGCCATAGAGTTGTTTTATGGTAAACTTGCCCGGTAGATCGTTTTCATACGCGTAAATTCTTGAATCCCAGTTATCTGTTTCATAAAGTGTTAAGCGTCCTTCGAGTATATAATCTTTAGAGTAACGAAAAGAGGTGTACGCGAGGAAACCGGAGCCTTCTTGGGCGTTTAGAACCTCAAAGCGGCTTCTGAAAGTTACATCTTTTACTTTGTGAATAACATCGAATCTACCGCTGTTTTTTCCTCTCTGGGTTTTTATTCTGTTTTGTAGCTGAAGGTTTTTAACAGGGTAAAAGCCAAGATGAAATTCCGCTATTCTGTCATAAGACTCCATGCTTGAAATGTTTCTGGAGAGTTCAGTGAAAACGCCGGCGGATAGAACGGGTGAAATCTTTCTCGTGTAACTTAAATAAAAAGCTTCTTCATCTATATAGAAAGGAGAAGTTCTTAAAGTGGGTAACGAGTCTTTTATGTTTACATATATTGCTTTTAAGCCCTTACCGTTATCGATACCCATTGAGTAAGATAGGCTAGTTTTTGCCTTTCTAAAAGTATTGCCTCCGCTTGCGATTTCAAAACGGAAAAGATTCCCTGCGAGTTCTTTATCAGCATAAAAAGAACCAAGCCCGTATTTTCCTCTTTCTTCCGATTCGCTAATAGTCCCCGTTAATCTAATTGAGGAAAATTTATAGCTTGCTCCAAGAAATTTCTCATATCCCCATGAAGTTTCTTCGATGTAAGAACCGAAAAAAATGAGTTCTTTCCATTTACCTACGATACCTCTGAAGAAATTTTCTTCATATGTGGAAAGATGAGGGCTGAAGCCTTTTTCTCCGGGTATGATACCCGCGCTACGGTAAAAGAAGCCCGGTTTGCCCAATATAATTCCCATTCCCAGGTCAAGGTCGTAATCGCCTATGACGAGTTTTTCGGGAATATAAATTGAAGCGGTGTAATAATCGAGATAATCCTCTTCGTCATAGTCTTTTTCGACAAGCCCGTTTACCAGTAAGCCTTTATATGGAATAGTAATTCTGTTATAAATTTTATTCTGAGATTCTTGTTCCTTGCGTTCAAAACGGGATAAAAAATCGAATCCCCTGGGTTTTCTTCTTCTTTTTGAATCTTTTACCGTAACGAAGTTTTCTATTCTATCGAAAAAGTAAGGTGTTATTCCTTCGATTAAAAGTAATTCCTCTTTTTTTGTGAAAAGGTGTTCTTTTCTGTAATTTATTATCTTTTCCGCGAGGTAAGTGTCGAAATACGGTATGAGCATCAGTTCGATTTTTCTCGCGGTGTTTATATTTATCGGGTTTTCTTTTAATCTTCTTATTGTCTCTAAGAGCTCAGGCGTTTTTGTGATTTCCTGGTCTATTTCAAACGGCTCTATTGATATGAGACAGAATAGCAATAACAGTTTTTCCATCTTTTATTTCACCTGAATGGATTTTTGAAAGCGCTTCTTCGATTTTCATTTTCACAACTTCGATGTTTTCATCTTCTTCTGCTTCTTTGCTGCATACCTCAAGTTCTGTTGCTTTAAAGAGGTGTATCTTCTCGTTGCTGTAACCCGGTGTGAGATAAACCCAGCTCAGGTTTTTAAGACAGCCGGGTTTATAGTTTATTTCTTCCTGGAGTTCCCTTGTTATACAATCTTCCGGGGTTTCACCTTTTTCTATTGTTCCGGCAGGTATTTCAAGTAGAAAGTCCCCCACAGAGTATCGGTATTGTTTTACGAGTATTATCTCGGAAGAATTGAGGAAGGGAAGGGCTGCTACAGCTCCCGGATGAGATACATATTCTCTATAAGTTTTTATTCCATTTGTAAGGATTACTCTATCTGCGTTAAATTTTAAAAGATTGCCTGAAAAAATTCTTTTCGTTTTCTTTTTC
>CAZALG010000278.1:0-2831 GCA_964485935.1 uncultured bacterium
AGGACTGCAAAATAAAATACAAGTTCTAAAGGAAGAAATCGAACAATTAGAAACAACAAAAGCAAATGTTATGGAAGATGTAGCTAAAAAACAGAAAACACAAAAAGATCTTAAAAAAGAAATAGAACTTCTTAAAAGTAAAAAAGAATCTATTCCTGCACAAGCAACAACAACAACAGCAGAAAAGGAGGATAAGTCAGAAGAAGCTCTTCTCTTTGACAAACTATTAGGAGCAGATAGCAAGACAAGCGCTCAGAAAAAAGAAGAACTCGAGTTAACACAGCGAATAGTTGCTAAAAGAAGGGAAGAAATAGCACTCTCAGGCACAATAGAAACAAGAAGAAAGGAACTCATGAAGCTTGAGCAAGAAATTGAAAAGTTAGAAAAACAATAATAACAGTAAAGAAATCACAGATTAATTCAAATTCAAATGTATCCTTTTAAAAAAATAGAGAATAAATGGCGAAAAAAATGGGAAGATTTGGGTTCCTTTAATACTCCGAAGAACCCCAAAAACAAATATTTTATTATGGAGATGTGGCCTTATACTTCCGGCAACATACATATGGGACATTTCAGAAATTACTGTTTCGGGGACTTAAAATGGCGGTGGGAAAAGATGAGAAACAAGGATTTGTTGCATCCCTTTGGTTGGGACGCATTTGGACTTCCGGCAGAAGAAGCAGCCATAAAAAAGAATTTGGACCCCAAGGAATGGACTTACAACAATATGAAAACTGCAAGAGAAACAATAAAGAAATTAGGGCTTAGTTATGATTGGGAAAGAGAAGTTGCAACTTCTGACCCCGAATATTACAAATGGACTCAATGGTTGCTTGTTCAGCTGTACAAAAACGGTCTTTTATACCAGAATGAATCATACGTAAACTGGTGTCCGGGGTGCAAAACGGTTCTTGCTAACGAACAGGTTGAAAGTGGTAAGTGCTGGAGATGCGAGTCGGAAATTGAAAAAAGAAAACTAAAACAATGGTTTGTACGTATTACAGAATACGCAGAAGAACTTTACCAGGATATTGAAACGCTAAAATATTGGCCCGAAAATATTAAAGAAATGCAGAGAAACTGGATAGGGAAGAGAGAGGGAGCAGAAATAAAGTTTAGCTTGGAAAGCGGTGAAGAATTCAATATATTTACAACAAGACCGGATACTATTTACGGGGTAACATTTATGTGTATTTCACCTGAAAGCGAATTAGCAGAGAAAATAGCTGAAACTAACGATAACGTAAAAAAATATATCCACGATTCACTGCTTTTAAGCAATATAGAGCGTACGAGAGAAGATAGAGAGAAAACAGGGGCAGATACTGGTCTTAAGGTTATTCACCCCCTTACTGGCGATAAATTGCCCGTTTACGTGGCCGATTTCGTGCTTGGCTCTTACGGTACAGGCCTTATAATGTGTGTACCCGCTCACGACCAGAGAGACTACGAATTTGCCAAAAAATACAACCTGCCTATAAAAGAAGTAATACGGGGAGAAAACCCTCTCGGTGATGCCGCCTATACGGAAGCCGGAACAATGGTTAACTCCGGAGAATTCGACGGAATGCCATCAGATAAAGCTTTAACTAAAATAGTTGAATATCTTGAGGATAAAGTACTTGGATGTAATTCTATAAGCTATCGCTTGAATGACTGGTTGATTTCGCGGCAGAGGTATTGGGGGGCGCCGATTCCAATGATTCACTGCGATAAATGCGGAGTAGTTCCGGTTCGGGAGTCTAACTTGCCTGTTCTCTTGCCCCCTCCTAATGAGGTTGATTTTATACCCAAAGCTCGCTCACCATTGGCGACTCATCCGAGTTTTGAAAAGGTTAAATGTCCTAAATGTGGGGGAGATGCAAAAAGGGATGCGGATACAGTTGATACTTTTGTTGATTCTGCATGGTATCATTTCCGTTATCTCGACCCTAAAAATGACAAAGAGATTTTTAACAGGAAAGAAGCCGAAAAATGGCTGCCTATCGATCTTTACATAGGAGGAGCAGAGCATGCAACGGGTCATCTCATATATATGAGATTTTTTACCAAATTCTTGCATAAAATAGGATATTCTCCCGTTAAAGAACCCGCTATACGTCTTTTCAACCAGGGAATGGTTAGAGACGATAAAGGTGATATTATGTCCAAGTCAAAGGGCAATGTTGTGGATCCGGAAGGCTTGATTGCTAAAGTTGGAATAGATGCGGCTCGAGTCGCGATGTTCTTTTTTGGTCCACCTGATTGCGATATTGATTGGAAAGAAGAAAATATTAAGGGTTCCACAAGATTTTTAACCAGGCTTTATGAGCTTGGAGAGGAACATCTCAACAAGAATGAAATACAATTAACTGATTCGGATAGGGAAGAGGCTCTTTATAGGGAGACAGAGAAAACTACGGAAAAAGTATCCGAAGATATTGAGAGGTTCAGCTATAATACTGCAATTGCTGCCTTAATGGAGTTTTCAAACAGCATTTCCGTCTACAAGAAAAAGGATAAACTATCTCAGTACTCTCTAAAACGTCTATTTTTGCTGCTTGCACCCATTGCACCTTTTATTTCAGAAGAAATGTACAGTAAATTCGGACATAAGGAGTCAGTTTTCCTTGAAGATTGGCCAAAATACGACCCTGAAGGCATTGTAGAGGAGAAATATACACTGATAGTACAGGTAAACGGTAAATTAAGGGCAAGAATAGAGGCTAACAAAGGTATAGAACAGGATGAAGCCTTAACCCTGGCCAGGGAAATAAAGAACGTAAGCCGATTTTTAGATGATAAAGAGCCCAAAAAGATTATATTTGTTAAGGATAGACTGCTGAATA
>CAZALG010000279.1:0-2815 GCA_964485935.1 uncultured bacterium
CATGTAAGCGAAAAAAGCAAAGAGAAAATATGAAAACAGAGTTGTTGCCGCTGCTCCCATAATACCATAACGGGGTATCAGGTAAATATTGAGCGAAATATTTACCAGCAGAGGAGTAAGGGCAATTGGAACTAAAAGTCCGGTCCTTGATTTTATATAGAAACCGGCTGCAAAAATTTCTTCAAGACCAAAGAAAATGTAAGATAAAGCAATGATAGGAACGACCGACTGAGCCACCCAATATTTTTCCGCAACCATAATCTTAAATATTTCCGGGGTAAAGAAAGAAAGAAGAGCCCATAAGACAAGAGAGATACGAACAAATATTACGGAGGAATCGGCGAAAGCTTTTTTGTTTTCAGGATAGTTATAGAAAAAAGCGGTCCAGGCTCCGCAAAATCCGTAGACCAATACACCCATTGCGGTTCCAAATTGATATCCCAGGGTGTAAATACCTGTTTGATCCAGCCCGAGAATCCATTTTATCAACCAGCGGTCGATTAAATCTAGTCCGATCCAGATGATAATGGAAAGGGGTAGTATAGGTAAACCATAATGTAATAATTGTTTTAATGGTCCCCAAGGTAATTCGATAGTCAAAAAATTTCGCATTTCGGGATATAGTAAAATAAAGAGAATAAAACTACTTCCTAAATTACCAAGAAGTACTCCTGATATACCCATTTTGAAATAAAGTATAAACATAATATTTAGTGCTATATTTATTAGAAATCGTAAAGTATTTATAAAAACATATTTCTTTGAACGATTTGTGATACGCAATATTAAAAGGCCGGGACCGGATAGACACTCAATCCAGATTGTGATGGATGCAAGTTGAATTAAATTAACATCTCCCGATGTTAAAAACAGGTTCGAAAGCCCGGGCGAAAGTAGAAATATAACAATAAGAAAAAGTGAAGAATAAAGGAGACGAAAAAGAAAGAAACGACTGAAAACTTCCTTTTTGTCATATTTTTTGTCGGTAAATTGCTTGAGGAAAGCTTCGTTTAATCCGAGGTTGAAGATTGTGGTTAACGCTCCGGAAAACAGGTAAATCATCGCAAGTTTTCCATACTGTGCGGGAGTAAAAGCGTGAGTGTAAAGCGGAATTAAAAAGAAACCGAGAGCTTTTCTTAAAAAAATACCGATTCCGTAAACCGTAGACTGACCAAAGAGATCTTTTATGGTGCCTGATTTTTTCCCCAATTTATTTTTTTAAAGAATTTTGCCAGAAAGGAATCGCAAAGTTCTTTCTCCTAAATTTTTTTATAAAGTTGATTTCGGAAGAAGCACTGGGCACCCATACTGGATTTGAATGATATTAACCCTCTGTTTACTTCCATGGGATTATCTTTGGATTCTTCCTGATTTACTCCTAAATCCAGATATGTAAATCCGTTTTTCTGTCCCCACTTTATGATTTCATACAGCAAATAGTTAATTGGTCTGTACTGTTGATAATCATAGTCCAGAGCAATATAAAAAGCTAAAAGAGCTCTTTCGTTACAGACGAATATTAGAGACCCACCCAAAAGAACTCCCTTTCTGTAAACCAGAAATAGTTTTAAGGTATCGGGTAAAAGACTATTAAGTTTTTTTAACTCATCAAGAGAATGAGTTACCGAAACCTGAAATTTTTCTTTATTTTTAAGTAAGATAGGATAAAAAGTTTCGTAGTCCTCACTTAATTTTACCTCCAGGGCGGATTTTTCTCCCTTCCTTATTGCGTTTCTTGCATTTTGATGAAAATTTTTAATTGGATCTTCGTTCAATTGTGACAGGTTTATAACAGAAGTATACATATTGTTAGAATAAGAAAATCCGTTGTACAGAAGAACGTAATCTAAATTTTTGTTCATTTCCTTTAAATAAACCATTGGGGGAAGAGTGAAATATACTTCTTTTATTTCTGTATTCTTACAATATTCAAGAAATTTATTGACGATGATATCCGCTTTTCTGAAACTCATATCGTCCATAACTATTCCTCCGAAGCTGGCTCCCGCAGGAGATTTATAAACTCCATTATTGAGCATACCCGGTATAAGAGCTACAGGATTACTTTCTTTTTGAAAAATCAAATGATGGAATTTGAATCGGCTCGGAGGGTGATAATTTAAGAATTGTATTTTATGAAATATTGTCCCGTTATTCGCTTTTTTAGCGAAGTTATCCCACTTTTCCTTTAGTTCGTCTTTGTATGTTTCTATTACTATATCGTCCATAATTATAGTCTCATTCAATATTTAAGGTTTGACATATTTTATTTTTTTACGATGTAATTCCGTTTGACTATTAAATGAAATATCAAAAATCAAAAAGTAAAATGACAAATTAAAATTCAAAACTGACCACTCCCTAAAGAAACGAAGAAATATTTGTGTTATTTGTGTGATTTTTTGTTTTTCTTATTTGGTGCGGTTGTGAGATTCTGTATACTAGCTTCTGGTTTCCGATTTCTTTGTTAAATTTTTCCATTTTGATATTTAATTTTTGCATTTTATGTACCATAGATGTGTTTGTCGTCGGGGAATTTGCCTTCTTTAACTTCCTTTTTGTATTGGGTAAAGGCCTTCCGTATTTGCTTTTCCAGATTTGTATATTGTTTTGCGAATTTTGGGTTAGAGCCAAAAGAGAGGCCAAGAATGTCATTTACTACAAGAATTTGGCCGTCTAGATTTCTTCCGGCTCCTATTCCATAAATTGGTATTGAAGATCGCTTAAGTACTTCCAGTGCCAATTCTGTGGTAACCGATTCTAAAATAATTGCGAATACTCCGGTTTTTTCTAGGATTTTCGCGGAATCTATGGA
>CAZALG010000280.1:0-2812 GCA_964485935.1 uncultured bacterium
GAGAAATACAAATACTTCTTGGAACTCAATTGGTGACAAAAGGACTTGATCTACCGGATATAGGATTCGTAGGTGTTGTTTCAGCGGATACAGCTCTAAACTTTCCGGATTTTAGAGCAACGGAAAAAACCTTTCAACTTCTTTCTCAGGTCGCGGGCAGAGCGGGTAGAGGCGAAAAGGGAAAGGTTTTAATACAAAGTTCAAATCCAAATCATTACGCAATAAAAAGCGCATCAAATCATAGCTACAGAGATTTTTACAATGAAGAAATAAAATTCAGAAAATCCGCCAATTACCCGCCTTTCACTAAACTGGCAAGAATTATTATCAAATCCAGAGAAATAGAAAAGGCGGAAAATGTTTCCGGAAAATTAAAGAAAACAATTGAGAATATGGCAGAAGCAAAAGAAGTTACTATTCTCGGACCCGTTATTTGCCCCATAGGAAAAATTGAAAAATATTTTCGATTCCACCTACTGTTAAAATCAAAAAAAACATTCACCCTTCAAGGCATATTAAGGAAACTATATAATCAAAAAATTTCGGGAGTGAAAATTTCTTTAGAAATAGACCCGGTAAATATGCTATAGTTAAATCAAAGATTAAATATCAAAAAGCAAAATGACAAATAAAAATGCAAAATTATAAATCAAAATAAAAAAAGAGAAACAACGAATCACACAAATAGCACGAATAAAAACAAAAAAATTCTATTTTTTATAAAAAATAACTATCGTTAATTCATTTGTGTAATTTGTGCTATTTGTTGTTAAAATAGAAATGTTGGGGGATAAACAGAGAAATCTTTGTGTTCCTTGTGTGAAAATAATTTGGAGTGGTGGGTGGGTTTTAAACAACCCAAAATCTCTGTGTTCTCTGTGAGTTTTTTCTCTGTGTGCTCTGTGAGTTTTTTCTCTGTGTGCTCTGTGGCAAATTCTTTTTTGGGGGTTGACTTTACGTATATTTCACTATTATTTTTAATATTATAAACCTTAATTCGCTTAATTTTAACAGGAGGCAATAGAATATATGGAAGAAAAAGAACTAGAGAGACGAGAACGTATAATTTTTTCTCCTGAATATAAAGGAGTAGAAAGAAGAAGCGGTAAAGAAAGAAGATCAGGAAAAGACCGGAGAAAAAATTCAGACCCGGATTATCCAGGTACTGAACGCAGAAACGGAGGAGACCGCCGAAGCGGAGAAGACAGAAGAGAAACAAAAGGAAAGTTACTTTAGATTCCAACCCAAAAAATATTCTCACACAAAGACACAGAGAAAAATGACACTTCTTAGTGTCTAATTGTAAATTGCAAGTTGAAAATTGCAAGTTGAAAATTTTAAAAAAAAACAACAAATCACACAAATAACACAAATAGTTTTTCTCTCGAACCCTTGACTCCTTGAAACCTTGAATCCTTGACCCCTAAGCTTTAGTTAACCACAGAGTCCACAGAGAATTTTTACTTTTTTTTCTGAAGCTAACAGCCAAAAGCCAAGAGCTAAAAGCTTAATGCAACAACTCACTACTCTCTACTATCTATTTTATTATTATTACTTTCTCGGTTAAACTTATTCCCTCGCATTGTAAACTACAAAAATATACACCAGTACAAACCTCTTGATTATTCCATTCAATTTTGTATGTACCAGGATTCAAGAAATTCTCCTTAAACTCAAAAACCTTTTGCCCCAATACATTAAATATCGAAAAATCTATATTTCCACTTTTCCTTACATCAATCACAAATTCTGCTCGTTGTCCAGACATAATGGGTGAAAAAAACAAGTAAAAAGGCTTATCTACACAAACTTCTTCAACACCAGCAGGGGTTTCTTCTCCGGGCGACCTGAAAGTTACCATAAAATCATTTATGTTATTATCTGTATCCTCACCATTTGGATATCGTGACAAACTATTAGTATCCTCTATATCCGGAGTCGGCAATCCTTCACCTGTAAATATAAATTCGCCGTTTCCGTATCCAAGAGCGTCAATTGTTATTCCGTTAAATCTCAGTTCGATGTTATCCGGACCGTTCTGCAAATTGACATTAGCTGTAATTGTATCAGCATTCGCCACACTACTATCCTGCGCGATAACAAAAAAACCATCAGAAGGTATCATAAAACCGGTTAAATCAATGTTCTCATAATCATCGCCATTTAAACCGTTTACTCCCACAACTTCTATACCATCCAGAGAAGCTCCGGAGGGACCGAATAATTCTATAAAACAGGCTGTATCCGAGCCCGGTATATCATAACAGACTTCGTTGATTATAATTCCTTTATTACCAACATAGTAGGCATTCGTATCAGAAACTGTAATTGAGTCATTATCATCTTTTAACCACAGATAATAAAAAATAGTATCACCTGATGACTGACCCGGAATACTGTACAAAAAGGTATCTCCTTTTATTGCGGAGTGAGAAATGGCAAGATAAGAATCTAAATTGTTAATCCCATAATAAAGCGAGTCATCCGTTATATTGCCGTCGTCTATTATTTCCGAGTAAAGAGTCTCTTCGTCGGTTGGCGAAGGATGAGTGGGTTTATGCCAGATCCTCTTAACAAAGGCAGGTAATGGCGTCGTAGTGGTTATAAATTCCGCGTCGTCAATATAAAAAACAGCATCTCCGTCCCAATTTTCTGCAACATCGTACGCCCTTATCGCGAGCCTTCCTGAGTCAGCGATAAAAGGAGCATTTACCGCTATCTCTAGCTGCTGCCACTCATCACTGTCATCCGAATAAGGCCCATAAACCGCATCTCCTGAATTCCAGAAAACTGACAGCCTGAGTCTGCCGGC
>CAZALG010000281.1:0-2777 GCA_964485935.1 uncultured bacterium
TTTTTAGAGGAGGTCATTTATTGCATTTTCAATTAATAAAAGAAATAAAAAGGAGTGAAGATGAATTTTGACATTGAAAAAATACTTGAAATCATGCCTCATAGGTACCCTTTTCTATTAATCGATAAAGTAGAAATAATAAATGAAGATGAAATTGTAGGCATAAAAAACGTAACTTATAACGAACCTTTCTTTATGGGACATTTCCCCGGAGACCCTATAATGCCTGCGGTTCTTATAGTTGAATCTATGGCTCAGGCTGGCGGTTTTTTACTTTTCAATAAACTTGAAAACCCTACGAAGGCAAATGTTTATTTTACTTCTATTAACAAAGCAAAATTTAGAAAACCTGTACGCCCGGGAGATATTCTGGAACATAAGGTAAAGCTTACGGGATTTAGACCCAACTTTTGTAAATTAGAAGGGAAATCCTTCGTTGAAGGAGATTTGGTTGCTGAAGGTTCATTCTCGGCAGCTATTGTAGAACGAAAAGGAGTATAATGTGCGGAGATATTCATCCTGAAGCGAAAATAGCGAAAGGCGTTAAGATTGACTCAGGATGCCTGATTGAAAAAGACGTTATCATAGGAAAGGATACGACAATAGCTAAAGGAGCCATTATAAAAAGCGGTGTTCAAATCGGAGAAGGGAATGAAATACATCCCTATGTTGTAATAGGCGATTTACCTCAGGATAAAAGCCGAGAAAGGAAAACCGGGAAAGTAGTCATTGGAGACTCAAACATAATCAGAGAATTTACTACGATCAATCTTCCCTTAAAAGAGG
Source organism: uncultured bacterium (assembly GCA_964485935.1). Classification (GTDB taxonomy): domain Bacteria; phylum Hydrothermota; class UBA3072; order UBA3072; family UBA3072; genus JAFGHJ01. The sequence goes on from CAZALG010000281.1 coordinate 787, forward strand.
AAACAGAAACAAAAATTGGGAACAATAATTATCTAATGGCATATTCCCACGTGGCTCATAACTGCAAAATAGGGAATAACGTCCTTCTTGTAAATGGAGCAACGCTGGGAGGGTACGTAGAAGTGGAAGACTTTGCTTATATATCAGCATTCGTGCCTGTCCACCAGTGGGTGAAAATCGGGGCTTATTCAATAATAGGTGGTGGATTTCGCATAATAAAAGATTTAGTTCCTTTTGCCATGGCTGCCGGTTCACCCCTACGAGTTGTTTCTTATAATTCTCGTGGGCTCAGGAGAAACGGATTTTCACCCGAAAGAATAAAAGAAATAAAAAGAGCTTTTCGTATACTGTTTAGATCAGGGCTTAATACAAAACAGGCTGTAGAAAAACTTAAAAACGATTTCAAAAACAATAAAGATATAGAACATATTATAAAATTTATAAATGAATCCAGAAGAGGAATAGTAAAATAGCTCCCGATGGCCGTTTAAATTCAAAAATCAAATATCAAAATGCAAAAATACAATGCAAAGTTAAAAAATAAAAAAAATAAAAAAAAACAAATCACACTGGTAACACATATATGTTTTTAGCTTTCAAGGGAAGGGGAAGGTATAATTTTGCATTTTAATCTGTCATTTTGCTTTTTAAACTTTAATATTTCATTTTTCGAGGAAACGAAACCAAATGAGATGCTTTTTAAAAAGAGATATGAGTAATACTCTACGTTAACAATGAAGAATATTAATTCTATTATTGACCATACAAATTTAAAAGCTACCGCGAGCGAAAACGACATTAAAGAATTATGTGAAGAAGCTCTGAAATATAATTTCAGAGGAGTATGCGTAAATCCTATATGGATCCCATTTGTTTCCGACTATCTTAAAAATAGAACTATAAAAATAATTTCTGTCTGTGATTTTCCTTTGGGTTCTTCATTAACTACCATTCGGAAAAAAGAAGCAGCGATAATAATTAAAAGCGGAGCAGAAGAAGTGGATCTTGTGATGCAAATACCTCTCTTGAAAAGCAAAAAATACAAAGAAATAGAAAAGGATATTAAGGAAATAGTTAATATTGTACACCCCGGCGGAATACTTAAAGTTATTATAGAAGCTCCCATCTTATCTCCCGAGGAAATCCTAACCGCGGCGGCAATTGCAGAAAGTGCTGGTGCCGATTTTATTAAATCCGGAACGGGCACAAATGGACCTGCTACCACTGTTCAGATAGAACAAATAAAAAGTGCAACAAAACTTCCTATTAAGGCTGCAGGAGGGATCAAAAACCTTAAGAAGGCTTTAGAACTTTTAGATGCCGGAGCTTCCGTTCTTGGAAGTTCAAACTCCCTTGCAATTGTTGAAGGAAAAAAATAATGAATGAATTTAAAGGAGACAGTTAAAAGATATGAACAAGGAAAAAATTGGAATAAGCTGTGTTTTTCCTGCTTATAACGAAGAAGAAAACATAAAATGCTCAATCAAAGATGCAATAAAAGTTTTTGTACGACTTAATTTAGATTATGAGATAATCGTTGTCGATGATGGTAGCGCGGATAAGACATCGGAAATAACTTTGAGTATGGCTAAAGAAAATAAAAATATCCGGCTAATTAAGCATCCCCGTAATCTTGGTTATGCCGATGCTTTAAAAACTGGTTTCAACTCTGCGAATAAAAATTCCGTCTTCTATACCGACGCAGACAACCAGTTTGACCTTAAAGATATCGGAAAAGCTTTACCGCTAATAAAAGATGCGGATATGGTAATAGGTTATAGAGTAAAAAGAGCCGATAATTTTATCAGAAAAGTGGGTTCTTTCGGATATAACTTACTCGCAAGAAAATTACTCAAATTAGACGTAAAAGATATTGACTGTGCTTTTAAACTCTTCCGCCGTGAAGTTTTCGATAAAATTGAAATCGAGACTAAAGCGTGGCTGGTGGATACAGAAATTCTGGCAAAGGCGAAGAAACACAATATGATTAT
>CAZALG010000282.1:0-2743 GCA_964485935.1 uncultured bacterium
ACTGTGCATTCGCTGAAAACCACAGTTGAATGAGTAATGTAATTATAATAGTTTTTTTCATGTATTCCACTTCCGGTCAATATAAAATTATTCCAATATTTCTGGGTAATTCCATATACATCAGTATTATAAAAAAAATCACATCACTGTTAATGTTTATTCTAACTTCCAACTCCTAACTACTAACTTCTTAAAATTCTTTTCACATTTCAAGGTCTGACCCCGTTTATATCAACCTCTGATATTTCAAATTTTATACTCATACAATCTCCTTTTATAGAAAGTTTAACGAATATACAATAAAAGTCAAGGAAATTTAAAGCAGAAGCCAGGAGTCAGAATCCCATCTCTACCAAAACAACTAAGAGAAACAACAAATCGTACGAATAGCACGAATATTTTTGTTTTTTTTACTTGAAACACGAAACGCGAAACTTGAAACTTAAGTTAACAACGAACTATGTTACTCAAAAACATCTTATCGAATAAAGAAATACCATATAATTATGCCGTAGATTAAATCTCCAATCATCATAAAACCCGGATCCGTACCCTCAAAACCAGGCAGATCGTTTTCCTCTATTTTTAACATCTCAATTTCATCTATCGGAATAAGCTTCTTATTAGCTAGCGTGTCTCTAAAATGAATCGCCGACAAAAGCGGTATTTTACCTTTATGCATTAGATCTCTTATAGTCTCTGTTTCTATTACGCTTCCACCGCCAACCGAAATACTTTTAACATATTCTAGCATGAACCTATTGGAATCAGGTGCCTCGACAGGAGCTGTCATTATGAGTCTATGACCGAAGCCTCCGAAAATCACTGCCTCATCCTGCTCTGAAGTTGTAAATGACAAGCTTATAGTGTCGCCCAAAGCCGGCAGAACAATCTCACCCTTCAGAAGTTCAAGACATTTAGTATATTTTTCAGCATATTCTTCTTTGGGAATATTCTCCAAACCGTAATATCTACCCTTTAAGCGACTCCCGTCGCTTAAATAAATAATTACTTTCCTGCGTGACTTAAAAGCCTCCAAATCCAATTCCGGAATACTATCTTTGACTGCATATTTATATGGTCTGTCTTCAAAGGCGCCTAAGTTACTAGCAATACAAGTCATACAGTTCAAATTCAACATCACAGCGATAGTTATAAACAAGACACTTATAAATAATATTTTCTTTTTCATTATATTCCTCTTATTTACGTTCATCTTTTTTCGCCGTCAGCTGTCGGCTGTCAGCGGTCAGCCTTAACCCGAACTTTAGATTCAATCACAGCTTCTTTCTCCTCAATCCCGATGTTTTGATATCGTACTTTAAATTCAAAATTCAAGACCAGGCCCCTCTATCATAGGAATTGTAGTTTCTATAGTTTAAGAGTTTAAGGCCATCTAATAGCATCATAAATGAATTTAATAACAGTCTCCCCTTTTCTGTTAATAACACCCCATTTATCACCCTTCTTAACTGCGGCTAAACCTTCGGAAAAATCCAAGGCGCCATCATATATACATGGTATCTCTTTCTCTGAATTTGGAGATACGTACCCCCAGGTTGCACCCTTTTTCACGGGTATAAGGATCGACTCTTTACTATTATTCTTACTGTTTACTATGAAAGGCATTCCGATGATTAGAACTAAAATAATTGTCTTGAAAAAAATTCGTTTTTTCACGATACCCCCTTTTTATATTTCAATTCTAGAGAATTTGAGTTGATATGTCAAGGAATTTTTCAACCACGAACCAGGAACTACGAACTAAAAACTAAATCCTATCCCCTAACTTAGCTATTTTCCTATTTACCGCTTCTCAAGGCCTCTAACGTTTCTTTTGACGGATTGTTGGGAATAGCGGCGACGACCTCTCCGTTATATTCAAAAATTTCCTTATCATCAGAGGTGATTTCTCCTATTACCGCAACATTATCGGTTTTAGATCGTATGGCTTCCAATACCTCATCAACAGATTCCGGCGCGGCATGAACCACATATCGGGCTTGAGTCTCGCAAATTAAGATCTCCTGCGGGGTAATCCCCTTAACCGAAACCGGAACCTTGGACAGATTCACTCTGGCTCCCAAGCCGCCATACCTGGCTGACTCGCATACCGCGGCTCCGATACCGGCGGCGCCTAAATCAGCACAGGTTTTGATCTTACTGGTACCGAAAGCAGCCATGGCAGCATCCAGGGCGGTTCTTTCTTCTTTAAACAAAGCTACTGCCGGGCGCATCTCTTTTACAAGGCCAGCTCTGTAGAGCGTATCATTGCCGTCATTCCTTGTCACGCCTATAATGATAATCTTATCCCCGGCTTTTTTTGCCGGTTTGGTAAGAGGCTTTTCAGTGACCAATTTACCGAATATCGACACCACTACTGCCGGCACAATATCGGAAAAAGAGGTGGAGAATCCTCCTCCGACAACAAACACGTCCATAACCTCACACATATCCCTTACTCCTTTAATCATTATATTCAGCCTTTCCTGACTGGTCATAATCTTACACTTCCCACAGGTACAACGTCCGGAAAAGCCGCAAGGACCGACTATGACTTCCTGGTCAAGGGGCCTGGTCCCGATGAAATCCAAAAGAAAAATCGGCCGTCCGCCCATGGCAACCACATCACGCATCGCCCCACCGGCGCCGGTGGCGGCAGCGTCATAAGGCCTGGGCACACAGGGGGAACAATGGCTTTCCATTTTACCCACCACAAAACCTTTCATGCCCGGGACTTGAA
>CAZALG010000283.1:0-2740 GCA_964485935.1 uncultured bacterium
ATCGGAATATAATTAAATATGCAAATTGAATTTGCCTTTAGGCAACACGCCCTCGAGACTCGAGACAGAAAACACAAGAGCTACCGCTCTTGTGTTTTTTCAACAATTGCCCTACTTTTTCCCTTATGGAACTCGATATCAATTGAATCTTTTTCCTTAAGTTCTGATGAATCTTTGATAATTCTCTTGCCTTTTCTGGTTATGGAATATCCTCTTGCGAGAGTTTTTTTGTGAGAAGTTGCCTGAATAATATTTTCAAGTCCTTTAACTTTTTCCTTGTTTTCACTTATTTTTGATTTGATTTCTTTAGTTAGTTTATCGTATAAATGGTCGAGTTGTTGTTCTTTTAATTCGAAAATTGAAAGAGGACGTCTTATCGCGTAGCTTTTTTCTATTGTTTTTAGGCGTAATAAATACGTTTTTATCTTTTGCGAGGTGGATTTTATTATTTTGTATCTAATGTTCTCTAATAAATTGTTTATTTCTGTTATGTCGGGTACTGCGAGTTCTCCAGCTTCTGTGGGTGTGGCAGCTCTTCTATCAGCGACAAAATCAGCTATAGAAAAGTCTCTTTCGTGTCCTACGGCGGAAATAATGGGTATTTTGCACTTAAATATGGCTTCAGCCACTCCTTCGTCGTTAAAAGCCCATAAATCTTCTATAGAACCGCCTCCTCTTGTTAGTATCAGTGTATCTATGCATCCAAGTGATTCAAATTCCTCTATGGCTTTAATTATGTCCTGCGGGGTGTTATTTCCCTGTACCTTTGTTGGTCTTACGATAACATTTATGCCCGGAAAACGCTTTTTTATAATTTTAAGGACGTCTCTAACCGCGGCTCCTTCCGCTGATGTGATAATGCCGATTTTTTCAGGAAAAGAGGGGAGAGGTTTTTTATTTTTTTCGTCGAAAAAGCCTTTTTTTTCTAATTTTTCTTTAATTTCTTGAAATTTAATGTAAAATTGACCGAGTTCTCCCGGCAGAACTTTTTCTCCTATTATTTGATACTGGCTTGCTCCCTTCCATATATCGATTCTACCGTAAATCTGGAATATTCTTCCTTCTTCGAGTTCAAACTCCAATTTACTGGCTTCTCTTCTAAAAATAACCCCTTTAATTACCGCATTTTCGTCTTTAAGGGAAAAATAAATGTGTCCGGAATTATGAAGGGTGAGATTACTAACCTCACCTTGAACCCAGACCCATCCAATATTAGATATTTGTTTTCTTATTGTAGAAGTTATTTCACTTACAGAATAAATAAGCATATCTTATTTCGTTAGTCGGTTGGTGTGTTAGTCCGTTGGTGTGTAGGGAAGGGATTCTAACTCCTAACTCCTGACTCCTAACTTCTCTTTTCACAATTTGTACAAATTCGACAACAGCATCGCGGTTGTAATGCTTCCTACACCTCCGGGAACAGGTGTTATTGCCATTGCTTTCTTTTCTACGGACTCAAAATGAACATCTCCAACCATTTCTCCGTATTTCTCATTTGTACCTACGTCTATTACTATTGCTCCTTCTTTTACAAATTCATCGTTTACAAATTCCGCCTTACCGATTGCTACAATTAAAATATCTGCTTTTTTAGTAATATTTTTTATTTCTTTTGTTCTGGAATGGCATACTGTAACAGTCGCGTTTCCGAGGGGAGCTTTCCTGAGCAGTAAATTGGCAAGAGGTTTACCCACCACGTTACTTCTGCCGATTATTACAGTCTCTTTTCCGGTGGGGTCTATACCATAGTATTTCATTAGTTCCAGAACCGCTCCAGGCGTAGAAGGGATTATAGTAGGATTACCTATAAGTAATTTTCCCAGGTTGTAAGGGTGCATTCCTTCAACATCTAGGTCTTTCCCTATTATTTCTATTAAATCGATAATATTTATGTTTTTGGGTAAAGGCTCCATTATGAGTATTCCGTCAACTTTCTTTGATTCGACCATTTCCTTAAGGGATTTTTTTACTTCTTCTTCACTGGTTTTTTTTTCTAATTCCAATGTTTCAACAGATATTCCTACTGTGTCGGCGGTTTTAGTAATACTTCTGATATAATAAGTGCTTCCGGGGCTATAGCCAATTTTTAAAATACCAAGTTTTCTTTCTTGTTTTATTGTTTCGAGTTTTTCTAAAATACTTTCTGCTACTACCTTGCCTTTAAGAATTTTCTCCAATTTCAAGCCTCCTTATAGATTTTGCTTTACCGGTGACATCGGCAATTTCTATTTCCACTGCATTCATCCTTACATCGTTTTTTGCAAGTTTGAATTGTTGTTCTTTATCCCCCAGAAATTTTTTTATTATAGGTTTTGCCTGCATACCGATTATCGAATCAAAAGCTCCGGTCATGCCAATATCTGTAATGTAGGCTGTGCCGCTGGGAGAGATCATTTCATCAGCTGTCTGGACATGAGTATGAGTACCAACAAGCGCTGAGATTTGTCCGTCTAAAAAATATCTTATTGCTATTTTTTCAGCAGTTGTTTCAGCATGTATATCTATTATTATTACAGGGGTAATCTCAAGTAAACTTTCAACACATTCTTTTACCAAGTTAAAAGGATTTCTCGTTTTAGGTTCTTTTGGCATAAAAGTCTGTCCCTGTATATTAATAATAGCAGCTTTTTGATTTTCTTTTTCTATAATTGTAAAACCTTTGCCAGGAAAGGATTCTGCGTAATTTAAAGGCCGTATTACATATTCTAATTTAAATATCTCTTCAAGTTCTTCTTTCCTG
>CAZALG010000284.1:0-2733 GCA_964485935.1 uncultured bacterium
CATTATTATTTCCTCCTTACCTCTTGGTTGATACTAAAAATCAACTTTCACTCCAAAAACAAAAGAACGCGGATTCTGGAAAGCAATATGTGTTATCTCCGGATCATCAATATATGGGTTATCATCAGTCTTGAAATCGCCGAACTGATCATCTCCAGCCTCTCCATACGCTTCATAACCTTCTTCCTCATACAGAGGCAACCTCAACGACGCGTAATAATTTCCGCGGTCATCAATACCATCAAAGCCAGCCTCATTTAAATATTTCCAATCGAAGAGATTATTTATTTCAGCAAAGATGGCAATTTTTCTTCCAGCAAAGCTTATCCCCTTCTGGACTCTTGCCTGGACATTCCTCCATGGTTTCCACTGCATATTTAAATATTTCCTTAGCGGATCATCTGTACTATGCAGTGGGTCATAGGTTTCATATTCACCTGCTTCCCATGTATAGTTAAAACTCAAGGAAATGTTACCGAGCAGCAGACCTAAATCTTCAGGAGTCAAAAACTGAATATTAGCCTGCAATATCGGCTGCGCGCGAGGCGTATACTCTAAAGTATCCCATATGCCTTGTGTTGCTTCTTCAAGTAAGCTCTGGTAGTGCGCTGCCTTACCAACCTGACCATAGGTTCTTACTCTATAATCATAGTTTAACCACCCCCTCACCCAATCTCCAAAGTCTTTACTGATTCTGAAGTCTATACCACGAATATCCTCGTAGTTCAAGTTTTCAGGTATCTGGTATTCGGGCGAATCATCATAACCGATATACCACACTGCTGAAAGCTGATTTGTAACATCCTTATAATAACCTGCAAGGTGAAGTCGAAACATGTCCGCAATATTCCAGTCACAACCTAACTCGTAAGCCCTTGTTAGCGGCCAATCGATTTCTGGATTCCCCAAGTACCGTATACCATAGCGCTGTGCACCCCAGAAGATCTGATACATATTATAAGAGGCAGGCAAGGAATAAAAATCACCGTAATTGAAATAAAATTTAGCATTTTCTGATATAGGATGCGAAATTCCAATACGAGGAGATATTTTAAAATGACCCTCCGCAGGACGAGTTTCTGCGCCGGTAAGCAACATATCTTTTCCTACCCTCATGAAATAATAATCATAAGAACCTAACTCAAACCAATCCAAATTAGGATCATTCCAATCAGCTCTTAAGCCAATGGTCGCGATAATACCTTCAAATTCAATTTTATCCTGTATATACGCGCCTCCTCTTATGGGACTGGCTTCCCAATCAGTAACCCAACTTTCATGCGGAGACTCCCATCTGTTCATCTCATAATAAGTGTTCATGTCAGCATAGTTATACTCAAAACCTATCTTTACTTCATTGTAAGGGTTAAGTTGACTCGTTAAGTCAACTTTAAAATCCCATGTATGCGATTCTGAGGAATCAACAGCTCCAGCGCAATGTGCCCCCATATAAGTACCACCCGCCTGTACCTCAGGTGCTTCTATATAATATCCATACGGAATTTCAGTAACTCCTACACCACTCGGCAAATAAAATGTATCCGCCGTATTTCTCTCATCAAATGTTTCATATGCACTACAAATTCTCTCATTACTCAAATGAGAAATCCTGACCGTATAGAAAGCTTTCTCACTTATTGCATGGTCAAAAGTAAGACCCTGCATTCTGTGATGAACATCATATATAGGAATAAAAGCAGGATAATACGATGCGTGTCTCGTACGTACCTGGGTCCTGAATGCATCATCACCACTTACCAGATAATTTCCACCTTCTCCTTCTGCCTGAATAAAATCGACACTCTGAGCACCAAGATCACCTTCCCCTATATTAAGGTAGTAATCGGTCTGTCCATTTGAGCTCGCTGCCATAGTGTTTTGCTCAGCATACATCATATCAAAGCTTAATTTTATCGACTGGGTAAGATGGGAGACTAATTTCAACATTGTATTTTCCTCAACATAATAATCTCTGTTTGTCGGAAGAGCAAACGCATCTTTGTTCTGCCTGTAGGAGGCATAAAAACCCAAATCCCCTAAAAATCCACCAACTACAGGAACCGGACCTCCAAAACCAACATCTACATTCCAGTCCGGTTTATGGCCATATTCTCCTACTCTCGGTGAACCATCATAATTATCAGGGACCAGCTCATCCGCCCCTTCAACTCTGTATATCCACATAAATCTCTCCCGAGCCTGCTCTGGAGTCAAATCCCCTGATTCCCGAATCCATCCTGCAAATTTTTCACTGTGATTAAAAATGTCCATATAGTAATCGTATAAAGTAGTGTCTCCTTCCCTAAGAGCGTCGCGGGCTTTATTTCTAATGCCAGTTGTACCAATCCAACAAAGACTATCTTTTTCTGAGACATAAGATTTCAACCAATAATGCTCCTGAGCATAAACAGAGGGACCACGGTGTTTCAAATGAGCGGGACTGTACCGAAAATTTAACGATCCATGATAGTTATCGGAAGGCTCTCTGGTTACAATGTTTACTAAGCCTGACCGGAGATTGCCATACTCAGCAGCAAAACCACCCTTAATTACGTTAAGTTCTTTTACCATACTTAAAGGCGGCATAAGAGCAGGATTATTTGTTCGACCATCTACTAAGTTCAAACCATCCGTCATAAAACCAACCTGGTCTATACTACCTCCTCGCACCCGCCAATCTTGAATCCCAGCCTGTCGATTAATATAATCTCCAATCTCATCAACAAACGGAAC
>CAZALG010000285.1:0-2696 GCA_964485935.1 uncultured bacterium
AACTTAGTCCTATCTTCATCCGGAGCTTCCGATATCAATCTATAACCATTATCTAAAACCTCTAAATAAGGATCACCTGCTAAATCTTTTATCATTTCTTTCATTGATTCTTCTTCCTTAAATACTTCATAGAGATTACCCTCCGGCAAAAAGTCATTTTCATCCTCGTAAAGCTTAACCATAGAGACAAGATTACCAAGAGAAGAATAGCCGTTGAGCACCTTATTTGCATTCAAAACTCTATCCCTTTCCGAATAAAAAGATTCAAAAAGCCCCATCGCTACCGGAATTTTCTTCTTAAGTGCAATAAGCGCTACAACGAAATCTACTTTTTCACCCCCATTCACATAAGAAATCATCAAATCGTCAAACTCTTTTAATTGACGTATTAGTGTCGAATCCTTTTTAGAATTTAGAACACCGGTAATCTTTTCAATTTGCTCCTTAATTTCAGCTGAATATAAGGGAATTGTATCCACCGATGGCGGCTCAGGTTGACCCTGAATATCTAAAAGAGGAACATCCAGTTTCCTTTCAATATGATTAAATAAAGTCTCAACAACCTCTTCTTCTATCAAATCGGTTTTACTTGATTTATCCTTCTCTAAAAGATTATTTTCGATCTCCGTAATCATATAACCAAGTTCTTCCTTCTGCAGTACCATTGAACCTATAACTTTATTCTTTTCTTCTTCCACATTAAGACGCGAAACGAAATCCATAAGACCATTCATTTCGGGTACTATATTTCTATAATCATAAGCTCTGGCTTCTTTAATCTCGTAAGAGGCTAAAGTTAAAGCCGAATCAATAGGATAAAGATACCTGGTTACACCTTCCATTAAAGAACTATCTGCATAAAACAAATCTTTCTTTATTTCTTTAACAATACCTTCACATTGAGTAATTTTGGTCTTTGCTCTCATAACGAACATTTTTCTTCTGGTTATCCATTCGGGATCCGGATTGATTTCTTTCCTGAAATAAGGCTCCAAAACTCTTTCCCATTCTACCTCTGAAGGATAACGTCCGTTCTTGATAGAATACTTAGCCAGCGCGTTTCTTACTTCCTTAAGTGCCGCCTCAGCCTTCAAACGGTACGCTCTACCGGCAAAAATTGCTTCTCCGCCACACGAAACAAAAATCAAATTAAATATTATTGTAATTAAAATAAGAGACTTCTTCATAAAAAGTAGACCTCCATTCTGCCTTTGGAGCCGACGGGACTCGAACCCGTGTCCTCCTGACTGCCAGTCAGACGCGCTACCAACTGCGCCACGGCCCCTAGTCTATAGTTTTAATAATAATGTGATTTCTTGAATTGTCAAGATTTGAAAAACCCAAATCTATAACCACAAGATTAAACCACCCCCAAAACTATATCACACAGAGGACATATAGGAAAACAAAAAAACTGAGTGCACAGAGTCCACACCACACCCCTAAATCAATCTCACACAAAGGCACAAAGGGCACAAAGGGCACAAAGCCCCAACCACACCCAATTTATTATTTTTGTTTAAAGACCCAACCCTTACCCAACTTTTTTCGCATGCAGAATTTAGTGATTTTTTTCCATATTAAAAAGCTTCGCTTTTTTCAAAAGTTAAAAAAAGAGCGTCAATTGACGCTCTTTTTTTGGAGTTTCTTATTTATACTACTAATTATTTTCCGGGACGAAGGACTAATCCAGATAGATTATCATCTTTGCAAAATCCTGTAATAGTATAACCGTCAGCATTATCAACACCGTCTCCGTTATGAGCATACCTAACAACACCCTCCACTTCATCGCCATCAGCAGGGTTATACGGATCCACATTCACGCAAACAAAGCAAGCATCGATAAGCATAGAAGCATCATATGGATTTTTAAAATTAGGTGGAAGCTCATCTTCTATATTATCGTCATCGGTAGGATACGCACCCATTAAATCTATTGCCATAGATTCAACGGATACCTGTGCAGTATGCTGATTAGCTTTTACTGAGGCGCATTTCGCTCTATCAACAATCTTTATAAAATTCGGGATAGCGATAGCGGCAAGAATACCAATGATGACAACCACAACCATTAACTCAATAAGCGTAAACCCACGTTTCTTCATATAAACCTCCTACTTTTTAAAGTTTAACTTCATTTTATAAAACATTTCTTCACCTACCAATTTACAATCTATCATATACCTAATATTCATGCAAAAAACATTCCCAAAGTAAAGTACTTATATACCAAACACTTAAATCTCATGTTTTCGCAACCTGCAAACTTTCTCGCAGAATCTGTCAAATAAAATTAACGGAAAATTTATAGTTTTCATAAAAATTAATCGACAAGACCCGGATAAAGAGCAAGGTTTACGGGAACTGCATTTTTCCCTAATCCGGTAATGGTATAAGAATCGTTTGGATCTTCCGTCTCGTACTCTACTACACCTGCTACATCTGCGTCGGCTTTATCCTGTACTACCGGACCCTCAGGTGCAAAAGGATTCCTTAAGTTAGGCGGCAATCCATCTAAAACAAGATCAATCGAAGCGGGATAATTATGGGACGGAGAATCCATACAATAGTATTCCACTTCAAGTTGAGTCGTATGCATATTAGCTTTTACCTCTGCCTCCTTGGCTTGATTTACTATTCTAACATAATTGGGTATAGCAATCGCCGCAAGAATTCCAATAATCACTATAACA
>CAZALG010000286.1:0-2671 GCA_964485935.1 uncultured bacterium
CAAATTTAAAATAACAAAGGTCCACACCCCACCTTAATATCTTCGTCCCTCTTTTATGCTAACAGCTAAAAGCCAGCTACGAAAAGCTATTTTGTCATCATTGACAAGAATCTTTTTCTTTATATTCTTATAGATAGTTGTAGATATTGCTTTTTAAAGGAATTTTTTGATATGAAATCTGTAATTGTTGTACCGACATATCACTCAAGAGTAAAAACCCGTAAAGAGGACTTGGTTTACGACCATCCTACTCCTCTCAACAAGGAAGGTACTCTTGGCCGCTTGCTCGAAAGTCTAACCGTCCTGAAGGGAAGTGACTTCTATGTAATCGTCATAAGTTGTCCTACAAATCCATCCATAGGTAAAGAAGTAAAAAATAAGGTCGATAAGATAATTCACCCTTTCATGAAAGACTATAAAATTTTACATTTTTCTTATCCGGATTTATTAAAGCTCCATAAACTGGTAAAGAAAAAAAGTAAGCCTGAATACATCCCATATCTTAGTTTAGAAGGGTATTCTAACATTAGAAATATGTGCTTAATACTTCCGCATATTTTAAAAGCTAATGTTTCTATTTTGATAGACGATGATGAGGTTTTTGAGGACCCCTATTTTGTTAAAAAAGCTCTGGAATTCATTGGTAAAGATGGAATCTTCGCAGTAGCGGGTTTTTATCTTCAGTCACATGGCGGATATAAATTTAGAAGGCGAAAAGAATGGTGGAAAATATGTTGGGACAATACTGGCGCAATGAATAGAGCTTTCAAAATTATTGATAATCCTCCTCGATTGAAAGATACTCCATTTGTATTCGGTGGAAATATGATAATTCATAAAAGAATGTTTACGGAAGTTTCGTTCGATCCATATATTTCACGGGGTGAAGATATTGACTTTCTCTGCAACGCAAAAGCAAAAGGATTTAAAGTTCTACTTGATAACAAACTTTCAATAAAACATCTTCCACCTCCCGGACAAAATCCGCTATGGCTCAAAATGAGAGAAGATATTAAGCGTTTTATATATATGAGACTAAAATTAAAAAAAAGCGGCTATCCAACAAAAAACACAATGCCTTATCCGGGGTACTTTTTAACCAATAGTTTATACTTTAAAATAGTCGTCACAAATTTGATTTTGTCTATCCGGTCTTTCTTTGTGGAAAATATCGACGAATCTTTTAAATTTTTAGAGAATATTATCCTCATATTCAAATACCGAAAAAGAGCGTTTTCGAATTACCTTAAATTTAAAGAAAAAGAAAATAACTGGCGAGAATTTATGAATTGGATTGCTGAAAATAGAGATGAAATCAAAACAATTATAGGTTAAGAATTTGTCAGTAGTTACATTCCTTATTCAAACTGTTTTTATATCTTTTTCCGGAGTTTTGGCTCCAGGTCCTATAACTGCTGTAACAATAGGTAAGGGTAGCAAAAATCCACATGCCGGAGCATTAATTTCTTTAGGACATGGTATAGTGGAATTCCCGCTGATTTTCCTTATATTTCTTGGCTTCGATTCTCTGATTAACATACCTTATGTCCGTGAGGGCATAGGAACTGCGGGAGGCTTATTTTTATTATGGATGGGTATAGATATATTACGCAGCCTGAAAATTTCCAAACTAGAAGATAAGATGGAAAAGCGTACTCCGATAACCGCCGGTGTTTTTCTCAGTCTGGGGAATCCTTACTTCTTACTCTGGTGGGCAACAATAGGAGCTGCTTTAATTGCTCGTTCGGCGGAATTCGGTCTTTTTTGGTTTGCGGTTTTTGCCATAATACACTGGCTTTGCGATTTTCTATGGTTATATTTTCTCTCAATAATGTCTTATAAAGGTGGTGTTTTCTTCGGAAAAAAATTCCAAAAAGGAATTTTTTTAATCTGCGGCATTTTTCTTCTTTTTCTGGGCGGAAAGTTTATATGGGATGCTCTAATAGGTTTTATGATTTAGATTCAACTATTACCTGTTAAAACGATTAGCTTTTTAATTGGAAAAATTTTATCTGTATAGTTGTTAAAATCAAAGGTTCTGATTTCCAGAATTTGGCTTATTTCCTGTGTCGGCATAATTATAAATCAAACTTTTTATTTTATTTGCTTTTTCTATCCTCCCTAATTCAATATATGCTTTATATTCATATTCTAATGGCAAAACAGGTATTTCCATATTATTAAAATTTACATATTCTTTTAAATCATTTAAGTTTGGTGGAGCAAGCCACTTTTCATTAGCTTTCTTTTCTAAATCACCCATTATTTCAACATCTATGTTATTTATTTTGAACTTTCCAAAATGTGATTTAATCTTTTCTGAAGTTTTTAATTTAACTTTTTTTGTTACATACTTAATAAAAATCTTTTCAAATTCATAAGCCCCATAAGAGTCTGTTTGAATATCAATATCTCTAATATTAGTATCTAATCCTCTGATTGCGAATGAGAGACTTCCAGTAATAACCCAATTTATTTTTTTGTTTTTTAATTTATCGAAGATAATTTTAACTACATCTAATATTTCGGATTTGATTTCCATTTTATTGCTAAAAGGAGTACATGGGGAGATAGACGGTCAAGTGGTAATAAAAAACACAATTAGAGCTCTGTGTTTCCGTGTCTCTGTGGTTATGAGAAAAAGTCAACCCCTTTATTTATTTTTCACCAA
>CAZALG010000287.1:0-2670 GCA_964485935.1 uncultured bacterium
AAGGCTTTGGTTTTCTTATGTATAGATTTCTTTTGCTCTATTACTTCTTCTAATGAATCCCAGCTTTTGCACTCGGGACATTTACCCATCCATTTAAGAGTTTTATAACCGCAGTTTGTGCATACAAACATCTACTTTAAACCTTCAGGGAACTGCTCTTTATAAACATATTCATAAACTTATTATCGGTTTTTAATGCTTCCTTGGGAGTTCCATCGAAAACTATATCTCCATCTGCAAGCATCGCAATTCTATCGGAAACTCTAAAAGCAGAATGTAGATCATGGGTTACCATAATTGTAGTTTTTCCGAGTTTTTCTTTCAGGTGAAGCATAAGCTCGTTCATTTTGTCGCACATTATTGGATCGAGCCCGGTGGTAGGTTCATCGTATATAATATACTCAGGGTCAAGACTTATCGCTCTTGCAATAGCAACCCGCTTTTTCATACCTCCAGAAATTTCCTGCGGTTTTTTTTCAAAAGAAGATTCATAAAGACCAACCAGAGCCAACTTCTCCTTTCCTATGTCCTCCATTTTCTTTCTATTCATATCCGGGAAATGCTCTCTTAAACCGATAATCACATTTTGTATTACATTTAACGAATCAAAAAGAGCCGAACTTTGAAACACCATGCCAAATTTTTTTCGTATTTCAAAAAGATGAGCGGAATTTTCGTTAATATTAACTCCGTCGACCAAAATCTTTCCCTTATCAGGCTCAAGTAAACCAAGAATATGTTTTAGAAGAACAGTTTTTCCGCAACCACTTGAACCTACAATCGCGATAGTCTCTCCTTTGCCGATTTTAAGACTTAAATTACGAAGAACTTCGTTCCCTTCAAAACTTTTCCAGACATTTTTTATCTCAATCATTCCTATGTCTCCAATTTTCTAAGATTATCAAAACGCGCATATTTTCTGCTGAAAGCAACCTCAAAGTCTCCTATCGGCCCGTTTCGCTGCTTTGCTATAATAAGTTCGGCTTTTTCTTCAGCAACTTCACTACTCTTCTTAAATTGATCGGGACGATGAATAAACATCACAAAGTCCGCATCCTGTTCAATGGCTCCGGATTCTCGTAAGTCGGAAAGAATCGGTTTAGAATCCTTGCCTCTTCTTTCGGGCTGTCGCGAAAGCTGTGAAAGAGCAACAACAGGCAAATTTAACTCCATAGCAATTGATTTTAGAGCGCGACTTATAGCAGCGACCTCCTGTTCTCTTGTCTGAAATTGGGGACCCTTAATTAATTGAAGGTAATCCGCAAATATTACGCCTATATCGTATTTCTTTTTCATTCTCCTTGCTTTTGCCCTCAGTTCAAAAATCGTCATTGCTGGCGAGGCATCAATATAAAAAGGCGCCTCTGTTAATCTGGAAACCGCTGAAGTCAAACCAACCCATTCATCTTCCTTAATAAAACCACCTCTTATCCTATTCCCGTCAATACGAGACTCAGACGAAAGCAATCTAAAAAGAAGACTTTCCCAATGCATTTCAAGAGAAAAGAAAAGCACGGGAACTCTTTGTTTTATGGAAATATGCGAAGCAAGATTTAGAGCCAGAGCCGTTTTTCCCACAGAGGGTCTCGCGGCCAATATTATCAGTTCCGCATTTTGAAAACCACAACTCACTCTATCTAACTCAATCAGTCCTGTAGATATTCCCGTAAGTAGATTCTTTTTCTCAGCTCTCTCTTCGATAATTTTCATAACTTCCTTAAGCAAAGGAGTTATCGGTTTAACTCTCTCGTAGCTCTTTTTCTTTCTTACGTCAAAAATTAAATTTTCCGCTTCATCCAAAACTTCCTCTACTTCTTCTTTTGCGGAACTCGCAATATCGATTATAGACTTACTTTTTTTTATAAGATCCCTTAGAATCGACTTTTCACTTACAATATCAGCATAGTATACAATATTTTCAGCTGAAATGTTACCTTTAACAAAAGAAGCTACAAAAGACGCCCCACCAACTTTATCAAGCAAACTATTTTTTTTCAACCTTTCGACAACCGTAACAATATCCACTTTTTGACCCTTATTATAAACATCAAGAATGGCGCTATATATAATACTGTGTGCTGGAAAATAAAAATCATCCGGATTCAGGGAAGTACTAACCTCTGCTGTAGCTCCCATATCCATTAACATACTGGATATTACAGCAATTTCTGCTTCTTCGGAATATGGCATTCCTACTTTTTCTGTCAAGCTATACTCCTTACAGCCTTTTTAAAATCCTCAATCACTGTTTTTCCACTATCGGGGTTTCGAATTACATAAGCGGGATGAAATGTAGGTATAGCAGGATATGACATATATTCCATTGTTTTTCCTCTCATTTTTGTAATACCGCTCGCAGTTCCAGTAACAAGAGAGAGAGCTATATTACCAAGCAGTACAATAACTTTAGGACGAATCACCTCGACCTGCCTGACTAAATAAGGATTACATTTCACCATCTCGTAAGGTTCCGGATTTCTGTTTCCCGGAGGTCGACACTTAATAACATTTGTAATAAAAACTTCATCGATTTCAATACCTGCAGAGGAAAGCATATTATCTAATTCTCTACCTGCCTTACCAACAAAGGGTAACCCTTTAAGGTCTTCATCCCTACCCGGAGCTTCTCCAATAAGCATAATTTTTGCATCAATTGGACCTTTTCCAAAA
>CAZALG010000288.1:0-2662 GCA_964485935.1 uncultured bacterium
AAAACGGGCAAAAAGAAATGTAAGTCGGCTATCGGTTTTATCCAGAAATGTTCGCGGATCAGGAATAATAAAATCTTTTATTCCTTTTATTCCGCTTTTTCCAAATCCCCAAGCCGTAATATCATATTTGTCTTTTAAGGCAAGAATTTGTCTTCTAACCCTTGGGTCATTTCTTAAATCACTAAACGATATCACGCAAATTCTTTTTTTTCTCTTCATTTTTAACTCTGGTTAATGTATTTTATAAAGAGGTCTCCCTACCTCTGAATATCCTATTATTTTAAAATTACTAAAGTGAGAATTTTTTATTATAAAGTCCGCAAATTCATCATTGGCAAAGTTTTTATAAGCTTCTTTCATGTGAGGTTCCTCGGGATTATGTGGCTCAAAAAACATTTCCTTTCCTTTTAGAACATTTAGGAATTTTACTAGATTTTTGTAGATTTTCTCTTTTTTTATGAAATGATGAAATACTGATAAAGCCAGAACAACATCACATTCTACTAAAGTATCTTCTGGAATTTCAAAGACCGAATAAGGGATTATCTCGAATTTTTTATTTCCCGCCCTCTTTAATTTCTCCAGAAAATATAAATTAAGCCTACTTTTTTCAACACAATAACATTCAAAACCTTCTTCTTCAAACTTATTGCAAAAATAACCCCAGTGACATCCGATATCCAGTAATTTCCCTTTCTTAACTGTTAAATTTTCTCTGATAATATCATATCGCTTGCCTTTATGTACGGAAGGAATATTAACAAGATCCGGATGGGTTAATTTTTCATAAAGTTTATTTTTGTAATTCTGAGAGTATTCAAGGATTTCTTTTTTAAAAGCTACCCACTTTTTATGTCGAATTGTGACCTTTACCGGTATTTTGTCTGTTTTAAGTAGTTTTGCAAAGGTAAGCCTGTGTCTACCATTATTGAAAATCATTTCGCCGTTTCTCCCGATGTTAATAGCAATTTCATCCTCATGCCATCCCTTTTTATATCCTTCTTCTTTAATTTTTAAGAATAGCCTATCCCACCCTTCACATCTTTTATTAAATTCTTTAACATTTTTACATGACCACTTAAAAATTCCGTTTTTTATTTGCGCTATTACCTTTTTGTAATACTCTGTTTCTTCCCATGGTATATTTTCTTCAATCCTCTTCTTAAAAGACCTAAAAAAAAGGGATTCTTCAAAATTGAATACCTGTTTATCCCAATCACCACCTAAAACTCTGCCTTTAAATTTGAAGACCTCTAACTCTTTTTTTACTGCTAAAGTGATATCTTTTGGATTAACGTAAATGAAATCTTTATTAGCATAGGGATCCACATAATATATGTCTGGGAAGATCTTAACCTTTAATCTCCAATAGATTCGCCATACCTTATAAATTAAACGCTTTACCCAGGTAGGAATAAAATATATTATTTTAGATTTTGTGTATTTAATAAAACTCAAATCTTTGTACCCTTAAAGATTAAATTGCAGTAATATGTCCATTTTAAAGAACGCATTAATTTTTAGTAACAAAGAAGGATTTTATTGAATCACATATATATTCTATTTCTTCTTTATTTAATTCCGGAAAAATGGGTAAAGAAAGTACTTCTTCTGCGGCTTTTTCGGAAACGGGAAAATCTCCTTGCTTATAATCGAGATAATTGAAACATTCCTGTAGATGTAAAGGTAAAGGATAATATACCTTACTACCAATATTCTTTTCCCCTAAGAATCTCTGTAATTTTTCTCGCATGTTATTTTTAACACGAATAGTATATTGATGAAAAATGTGCTTTCGTTCCGGTGCTACAAATGGATAACTCAACTCTTCGACTTCTTTCAAACAATCAGAATAAATTTTTGCGTTCTCTTGCCTTTTTCTATTCCATTTGTTAAGATACGGTAATTCTGTTAACAGAATAGCTGCCTGTATTGTATCCAATCTACTGTTATAACCTATACTTGAATGGAAATAACCACTCTCGGCTCCATGAACCCGCAACTTACTAAGATTATTTGCATATTCTTTATCTTTCGTTGTTATCATTCCGGCGTCTCCGTAAGCTCCCAAATTTTTTGTAGGAAAAAAAGAAAAACAGCCAAGTTCTCCTATTGCTCCTGCTTTTTTCCCTTTATATTCCGCTCCAATCGCTTGACAGGCATCCTCGATTATAGCTAATTTATAATCTTTTGCACATTCCGTAATAGTATCCATATCAGCTATTTGTCCGTATAGATGAACCGGTATTATAGCTTTTATCTTTGATAAATCTATTTTTAGCCTTTTAGTATGGAAAGATTTACCTTCTAATAAATCTTGTATCTTTACCGGGTCGACATTATAAGTGTCATGTTTAATGTCGACGAAAATCGGCTTAGCTCCAACATTATGGATGGCTCCAGCCGTTGCGAAAAAAGTAAAAGGTGTAGTTATAACAAAATCTCCAGTTTCAACTCCTATATTTTTTAAACTTAGCAAAAGCGCGTCGGTCCCGGAAGCCACAGCTACTGCGTACTTTGTCCTGCACAATTTCGCGATTTTTGATTCTAACTTCTTTACTTCTTCTCCCAGTATAAAATGTTGAGTGTTGAGAACGTGGAAAATTGCCCTGTCAATTTCTTTTTTTATCATATTATAACGACGATTTAAATTTAACAAAGG
>CAZALG010000289.1:0-2657 GCA_964485935.1 uncultured bacterium
TTTTTCGTTTATCGCAGTATATATCCAATTCTTCATAATTCGGATAAATAATTGCGACTAATTCTTTGTTTTGTGTGTTTGGATTGGTTTGATATAATACAAGATTTTCTTCGATAAGAGGAGATTCGGATAAGTAAGTTTCGATTTCTTCCGGATAGATATTTTTCCCGCCTTTGGTAACTATTACCGATTTTTTTCTTCCGGTTATATACAAGTAGCCGTCGGAATCGATAAAACCCATATCTCCGGTCTTGAACCATTCTTCTTCGAATACTTCGGCAGTAGCTTCTTCGTTTTTCCAGAAGCCTTTAAATACTGAGGGACCCTTTATTGCAATTTCACCAATTTCATTTTCTCCGGGATTTAGTATTTTGACTTCTAAACCCAATAATGGCAGTCCTACAGATTCGTTCTTGGGAGCTTTTGGCGGATTTACGGAAACTACCGGAGAAGTTTCGGTCAATCCATATCCCTGGATTAACGGAAAGCCCCATTTTTCAAACTTCTTTGAAACCCATAAAGGTAGCGCGGCGCTACCGGGAACCAAAATTTTTAAATTATCCAATCCTATTTTCTTTCTTATCGTTGAATACAGGAAAGAACCACTTCCTTTTTTAATTTTGTGGAGAAGTGTACCAATGCCGTTTAGTGTCCCGAAGAGGGCTTTCTTAGTAAATGGGAGCTTACTGATTTCTTTTTCTATTCCCTTTATGAATTTCTCAATAATTAAAGGTACCACAGGGAATATAGTAGGCTGTGTTTTTATGCAGTCTTCTTTTACCTCTTTCGATTTCAGGGAACGGGCAAGGGTTGTGGTGGCTCCGATAAAAAACGGAGCTAAAATATTAATGCTTTGAGAAAAAACATGGTTTAGAGGAAGAAGCGAGTAGAATATGTCTGTTGGATTAAAATCGATCACCTGACGCATCATTTCCACATTACTCGCAAGATTTCCCTGTGTAAGCACGACTCCTTTGGGAGAGCCGGTCGTTCCTGAAGTATAAAGAATTAAAGCCAGATCATCGAGAGATAACTGCGGCAGAGTAAAATCATCTATTTTAGAGGCTGTTTTCGGCATTTCTAAGGGTACGCTTATTTCAATTTCCCTGGTGAGTAACTCTTCTGAAGCGAAAAGGATTTTGGAACCCGAATTATTTAGAAAGTGATTAACCTCTCTGTGAGTAAGACGATTGTCAAGAGGAACACCTATTGCCCCTGCAAATTGTATAGCTAAGTAAGTGACAATCCACTCAGGATTATAGTGTCCATAAATAGCTACTCTATCACCTTTTTCAATATTTTTGGATTTAATTTCCCTGGCAAGAGAAATTATTAGAGAAGCGAGTTCATTATAAGACCATTTTTGCAATTCACCGTCTGGTTTTAAAATCTGTAGAGCAGTGTTTTCAGGATAAGCTTTAACAGTTTTTAAAAAACTTTGAGGAATAGGAAAAATTTCCTCCGGTTCCTTTATTATTTCCCACTGCATATAAAAATTATATGGGGAAACTGGTTATTTGTCAATATACAAATTAGAAAAATAATTGGCTATCAGCTATCCGCCGACGGCTTACCGCTAAAAAATAAAAAAAGAAAAAAAATAGTTGTAAAGCTGTCAGCTGTTAGCCGTAAGCTGTAAGCGGTGTTAATACAGTTTTCTTCTCTTCCAGCGCAGGTATATGAATCCTACCGCAAGTCCTCCTAAATGAGCAAGATGAGCTACGTTTCCGCCTCCTTCGAATAAAAATATAAGCTCCATTATTCCGAATATCCATACCGCATATTTCGCATCGATTGGTATTAGAAGTGGGAATATTATTAATTTTGTTCGAGGAAAAGTCATACCGAAGGCAAGAAGTATTCCAAAAACCGCTCCTGAAGCTCCTACTACCGGGATGGTTGAATTCATATTGAATAAAGAGTATATAAGGGCGGCTCCGATTCCACATATAAAGTAATATTTATAAAATTCTTTAGTTCCCCATAAATATTCGAGTTCTCTACCAAACATCCAAAGGATGTACATGTTTATCGCGAGATGGAAAAAACCTCCATGTAAAAACATGTAAGTTATACCTTGCCAGACGTAACCCTTCATAAATTCTCTTGGGATTAAAGCAAAGTAAGCGGTAATAGGTAAGACGTTACTGAGGAGTAGCTGAAGTATAAAAACTAAAACATTTGCAATTATAAGATTCTTGAGTCCATTTTGAGTTTCTCTTATTCTCATATTATCTCCTTATTAATCAGATTTCCAAAAAAGACGTTTTCAGTATAACCATTTTAAAGAGTACCCGAGTATAAGTACTCCAATAAAACCAAATAAGTTTATTTTTATCATAAAGCCTAAAATTATTGTGAAAATATGTAAGTCTAGACTAATTGGATGAAATCCGATTCGAAGAGGTGTAGTCATAACTGTTTTTACTGCACCATCAGGCAGTACCATACCAAGTAAATCTCCGATGAAACTTCCCAGTATTAAACCCATTAATAAAATAAATATTGTTAAAGGTATATTTTTCTTCAATCTACGCAAAATTTGTACCTCCTTTTAGTCTTTGAATAGAAAAGATAAGTCAAAATACCAGTTACAGAACCTGTAATTATAGAGGATAAAATGAAAATAGGGGAGATGTAAAAGAAGGAGACCCCGG
>CAZALG010000290.1:0-2651 GCA_964485935.1 uncultured bacterium
AGCTCCTGGAATTCGTAAATTCAAAAAAATGGTCAGAATTCGCAGAATGGTTAGGAGAAAAAGTAACATCCGTTTACCGTGCAGGTGCCGAATTCGCTGCTATTGCTTCCAATACGCCACATATTGTTTTTGAAGAAGTTAAGAAAAACTCTCCAATTCCTCTGTTGAGTATAGTCGAGGAAACATGCAAAGAAGCCCAAAAGCTAAAAGCAAAAAGAATCGGACTTTTGGGAACAAGACTAACTATGGAATCCGATTTTTATAAAGAACATCTCCAGGATAAAGGCATATCGGCAGTTATACCTTCTGAAACCGAACGAGAACTTATCCAAGAGAGGTTATTTTCAGAAATCGAATTGGGAATTTTTAAAGACTCCACAAGAGATGAGTTGTTAAGAATCGTTAAAAGAATGATTGACGATGATAAAATCGATTCCTTAATTTTAGGGTGCACTGAATTGCCTTTAATTTTAACTGAAAGCAAATACGGTATTCCTTTTTTAAACACAACTTCGATACATTGCGAAAGTATTGTAAAATATTGCATTCAGGGATAAAACCTAATGAGCACGGCAGGAATCCTTTGGATTAGTAAAATGGTTAAATAGACAAATGGTTAAATAGTAAAAAAAGAAAAACTTTGTGTCCTTTTGCGAAATTTACTTCTGAAACATTTTGTAATATTATTGCGTCGAACAAAATGAAACGTGTTAAAAATAAACCTTAAGAATTAAAAAAGGAGGAGAAAGATGAAGATATCGGTAAAATATCTTTTTGTTCTATTTTTTATGTTTTTTTCTATTGTTACTCAAGCTAAATCACTAAAGGATTATATCGAGGAAGCTAAAGGCTTGCAGAATTCCGGTAAAGTCGAAGAAGCGGCGAAGTTGATGGAAAAAGCTTTAGATGAATATCCGGATAGTTCCAGTGTTTATGCTTATTTGGGTCTTTATACTGGTATGCAGGCAGGACAAACTCAGAATATGGCAACGGCAGGGGAGCTCGCTGCGAAATCATTTAAGCTGTTAGATAAGGCTGTTTCGCTCGACTCTCTTAATTTAATCGCCCGATTACATCGGGGCATTATGGGTATTAAGGCTCCCACATTTTTTGGCAAACTTGACGGCGGAATCAAAGACCAGGAATTTATTACTAAAACGCATCAAAAATCACCAAAAAAAGTTTCAGGAGATATGCTTGTTCAAGTTTACAGTCTGCTCGGAGAGGGATATCAGAAGCAGGGAGAAAACGAAAAGGCTGTCTCCGCCTGGAATAAAGTAATTGAACTTGCGCCCAATTCGGTTCTTGCCGAGGAGGCAAAAAAACAAGTTAAGGCAATCACTCTTCCCGATAGCAAACCGTCGAAGGAAACAATTAAAGAAGAGCCTAAGGATGCTAAATCTCTTATGAAAGAGGGAAAATCCCATTTGGAGAAAGAAAATTGCGAGGGAGCTGTTGAGGTTTTCAGGAAGTTGGTTGAGATAGATTCGAAAAACATAGAAGCATATAAATCTCTTGCTTCAGCTTTAGGATGTGTTGCAGAAAAAGGATATGATGAGAAAATTTATGAAAATACCGATTATCGTACGAAAATCGCATTTGAAGTAATGAATGTACTGGATAAAGCGGTTGCTCTTGCACCTCTGGATGTCGAGCTCAGGCTTACAAGAGGTTCGGTCGGAGTGTATATGCCTTTCTTTTTGGGAAAACTCGAACAGAGTATAGAAGACCTGAATTTAGTTTTAAAGAGTGACGCCGAAAGTTCTGTAAAGGCAGAGGCATTGTATCATCTTGGTGTAGCGTGTCAGAGAAAAGCTCTGGACTATTGGGATAAAGTAGTTGCGGATTATCCTTCATCGGATGCATCAAAAATGGTCTTTGAAGGTATGCGCCCCAGTATAAAAAGAATCGACCCTGATAAATTTAAAAATGCTGTTGTGGCTGTGGACTTTACCCTGGGATTTCAAGACGCTTTGGCTCCGCAAACTGCGGTATGGATCGAGGATAAAAAAGGTAATTTCATAAAAACTCTTTATGTGTCGGGTTTCAGCGGTTACGTTAAGGAGAACCAGCTCTGGTTAAAAAAATGGGCGG
Source organism: uncultured bacterium (assembly GCA_964485935.1). Lineage (GTDB taxonomy): Bacteria > Hydrothermota > UBA3072 > UBA3072 > UBA3072 > JAFGHJ01. Next base: position 2,095 of record CAZALG010000290.1, read on the forward strand.
AGTCTTCCGATTTTGTCGATACTGACGCGGTTACCTCAGCAAGTATCGATGTCGGACACCATATTTACATTTGGGAATTGGAAAACCATGCCGGCAAAAAGGTGAAATCGGGAGAATATGTGGTGAAAGTCGAAGTTTTTTCCTGGCCATCGATGAAATACCAGTTGGCTTCCGTTCCGATAAAAATTGGAGGTAAAGGCGGTAAGGCAAAAATCGAGGAAGGCAATATAATTCCGTACTTAGAAGCTACCTATTATCCGAAAAAATAGGAAAAAGAATCCAGGAGTTAGAAGTTAGTAGTTAGAAGAAAGAAAAAACAAATTATCCATCTTAATCCATAGCCTTTCTTTAGGATTTTGGATTTGGGGGTGGAATTTAGTTCAAACAACAAAAAAACTCTGTGGTCTCTGTGTGTTTGTTTTTTCTCTGTGCTCTCTGTGGTTAATAAATCTAAATAATTTTCAGCTCTTTAAGAACGGTTTTTAGTTTTTTCTTGTTTCCGCCGCTCATTTCGCACATGGGGAGACGGAAAACTTCTTTTATCATTCCTTTCATCG
>CAZALG010000291.1:0-2649 GCA_964485935.1 uncultured bacterium
CCGATAAATCCACCAGCACCGCAAACCAATATTTTTTTCACCAGCAAACCTCCTTTAAGCTTTACCGTACAAATTTTTAATCTTTTTTAAAAGTTGTAGAACTTTGCATCTTCTATAATATAACCCAGATTAAATTTTTCAATAGTTTATTAAATACACTTTCATCTCCAAACTTCACATTTTTGTTCCGAACAAAAATGTGAAGTTTAGGTGGGTCAAATGCTAGTGCTGTTGATTATTTCATAAATAGAACGGCGCGAAATTTGAAGCAAATTTGCAATTTCGTTTATAGAGTTCCCATTTGAAATCAATTGTTCTACTAGGTATTTTCTTGCTTGTTTCTCGGCTGGTTTCACCACGCGCTTCTTTTTTCTGAATTGTTCTATCATCGAATCCAATTCTGAAATTTCCTTATTAAATCTTCTTACCCTTATTCTCGCTTTTTCGATAAATTGTTTAACTATTTTTGGTTCTATAAACTTACCCTCTGGAATTCCGGAAGATATCTTTAACAGGTCTTTATACTTTTTTCGTGCTTTTCCTAAATTGTCATCAAGCATACGGAGAATAAAATTATAATTTACAAAAGTCTTTTTAGCTTTTTCTGTATAAAGAGATAGAGAACTCCATCTATATTTGTCGTAAAATTTTGTTAAACCAGCTTTATAAGCATTCAGGTGTATATAAGAGGATGCCGCTAAAAGATAATCGTCAGCATTACACAAACTCGATCTAAATCTACCACAGAATACATGGCCTTTTCGCTTGTATTTATAATTATAATACATAGCATACTTCTTAAAAAGCATCTGCATGGCATAGGAAAGATTTTTCTCTTTTATTTGAAGGAGGAGATGCAGGTGGTTACCCAAAAGTGAAAAGCAAAAAAGATTTAAGTTGAACTTCTTTACCGTATTTTTTAATTCAGATAAAAATTTAATATAATCCCCTTCTTCAACGAAGACAATTTCTCTCCCAGGTGCTCTTTGGGTTATATGGTAAATTGCTCCGGGGTATATGATTCTTTTCTTTATGGTTAGATAACCGGTTATTTCCTTGTTTCTTATTTTTTCGTAAATTCCCATAAGCAAATTTAATAAAAAGGGAAGATTTGTCAAACGCATTTCAAATTTGTATTGTTTACATAATATCTTTATGTAACTTCACATTTTTGTTACGGACAGAAATGTGAAGTTTAGTTAGGGGGATTTTGTGAGGTTTTGGAAAAATTTCTCGTACTGGGCTAAAACGACTTCCTTCGAATATTTTTCAAGGGCTTCTTTTCTTCCGTTTGCGCCTAATTTTTCTCTGAGTTTTTTGTTATCTTTTAAACGGGTTATTGCTTTTAAAATATCTTTTTTATCTCTCGGGTCGGCGACAATTCCGCAGTTGGCTTTTTTTATTATAGCAGCGGTTTCGGAATTAGGATTTACAAGACCCAGTACGGGTCTTCCGGTTGCCATTATGTTATACAGTTTGGAAGGAACCGACGATTCGGATTTATCCGGGTCAAGAGCGACAACCGAAATATCTGCAGATGCCCAGAGTTGAGGTAAGTCTTCCTGGGGTTGGAAAGGATAAAATCTGACGTTCGGAAGTTTAAGTTCGTTTGTTTTCTCTTTTAAATCTCCCTTGCATAGTCCGTCTCCTACAAGTGCAATATTTATATCTTTTTTCTTTAGCCCTGTTAATGCTTCGAATAATCCTACTAAGGAGGTATAGTTTGTAATCGTAAGTGTGCCCGCGTGCATAATTACGAAAGATTTGTTAAGTCTTAATAGTTGGCTCAACGGATTATCTTTTGGTAATGGGCTTATGAAATCCGTATCTACCCAGTTGGGTATTATTTTTATCTTTTTCGCGGGAACGCCTTTGGCAAGCAGATTTTTTTTAAATCCTTCGCTTATTACGATAATCGAGTTCGATTTATCGTAAGCCCATTTTTCGAATTTCTTAGCCATTTTTATCGCTAGAGGATTTGTCAGTATTCCGCTGTTTATAGCCAAGTCTGGATGTATATCCTGAACGTTGAGTATAAAAGGTGTTCCTTTTAGTTTGTTTAAAATATATCCAGTAATTGCAAGATTTGGTGGGGGAGAACGCAGGAAAACTATATCGTATTTTTCATCCATCAAACTCGCGAATAGCGCGTTTGTGGAATAGTGAGCCCATGAAATAAATCTCTTTGGGCCTTTTACCGATAAATATGTTCTAGTTCTAATTACTTTTAAATTATTATCTTTATGGGTATTGAAAAATCTTTTCCTGAATCTTCCTTTTTCGGGTTGGGTAGTAATAACAGTTACATCATGCCCACACCGTGCCATATACTTTGAAAGTTCTTCCATGAGGATTGGTCCGCTTCCGTAATTTGGGGGATAAAACATCGGAAAGATTGCGATTTTCATGTTTGTTTTTCCTCTTTCTCAGCGTAAGCGTTTATATAGAGAAGCGCAGGGACAAGTAAGAAGAGGTCCGCTCCGTAAAAGGCTGCGGTGGATTCAAAAAAGCTTCTTAATGTAAAGAAGAGCACAATTGCCAGAGATTCGGAAAGGATAATGTTATCAGGATTTGAAATATCCGCGGCTTTTTTGATTAAGTTTTTCTTTAAAATAATAATACATCTTCATTAAATCATTTTTATCTACT
>CAZALG010000292.1:0-2645 GCA_964485935.1 uncultured bacterium
ATATTGAAACCACTTATTTCCCTTCTCTGAAACTGCATACCCTTCCGGGGTCAAAAACCATTTTTTACCATTATTTGTCACACATTGAAAATTCAAACCATTATACGTTAGCCAATTCTCAGTGGTGTAATCTATCTTAAAAACTAACTCTTTCCTGGCACACAACCAGATATTTCCATCCTTAGTAGGGAATATAGAAATATCGGTTTTAGGAACAGGCGTTTCTTCTGAAGTATAAACTTTCCATTTCCCTTTTTTGTATCTAAGCACTTTTCCCCAATCGCCAATCCATATAGCTCCATCCTTACTCTCGGCTATAGAATAAGTTCTGTAAGTTAAATCGAACTTGTCTAACTCTTTTACGCGAGAAAATCTTTCCTTTTTGGGATCATAAAGATAGATACCTTTCTCATGTTGGGCTGAATATAACCAGATAGTTCCATCTTTTGCTTCGAAAATACGTGTGGCATACCCCAACTCCGGGCCATCTTTATTTGTAACTACTTTCCACGCCCATTCCTTCTCGCCATTGCGATTAAAATCTTCACAGCGGAGAAAGAAGTGTCTATCAGGAAATACGGTAAAGAAAAACCAAATATCGTTTCTGATTTCAAAAATTGTTAAATGAGAAGTTTCTATATTTATATCTTCCGGTAGCTTAGGAAATACTTTAATCTCGTGAAAGGGGCTTCTACCCTCCAGGCGTTTCTTAACTTCTTTCGAAGTATAAAGAATGTAAGTGCTATCTTTAATGTACAATGCCCCATCATCAAGTCCTGCCCAAAGAGCGCCCTCGGAAGTTTTAAGAATCCAACTTGTGCCACTATGATAATCGCCTTCAGGGGGAAATATTCTTTTCCAATTTTCTTTTTTACATTCCCAAACCCCCAAAGAATCTCCAACATAGAGATTGCTATCCTGAAAAGCGAATACAAAGGAGAAATTCCCGGCCTTTTCATCATGTAAAATACTGTCTGCAAAACTGTAAAAGTCCCAATTTAAACCATCGTAGTGACATATATTACCCTTTATTGAGAAGTACATGGTTCTATCTTCTCTTTCTGTAACCCACCAGATACCTTTACCTTTTAACTCTGGATAAAAGCTCCAGCGCCATAGCTCATTTATAGGATCGGTATTATTGGGGTAATATATCCTTTTTGCCTCTATTTTTACAGAAAAAAGTAAAACTGATAATACAGCTAACAATTTAAAACAAACTTTTAATTTATTATTCATTATTAAATCAAGCCCCACTGGGACCTTAAACTTTAAATTATAAAAATAAAATATCCGTCTTTTTAAGATACTTCCACTTTAATTATTACGACTAATTAATTGTCTCGTAAATCTTTATAAACCATCTGAATTCGATGAAATTTTCGATATCGATGTCACTTTCATCAACTCTTTCTACGATATCCATCTTTTTGGGCACAGCATAAGTAAATAGGCTATCAGAACCCAAACAGAGAATTGTCACAAGAGTGTCATACTCCGCATAAAATCCAACGTGATCCAGAGTATCAAGCTCATTCTCTATTAAACCATTATCTACTAATGCGAGAAAATATGTTTCACCAAAAGAGAACATTGTAATATTATATAAACTATCGTCACTTATCACGAGATCAAAACCTCTGAAAATCTCGTCGTCACGTAAAGATCTATCATCAATTTTATCTATATTATTAAGATAATAAAATAAGTCGGTTTCTCCCTTAACGGCAAGAACAACTTTGCAGTTTTCCGCATAAACTTTACCGGAAGCCGTTGTCAGAAGGTCTTTTAACTCTTCACAGTTAATCAGTAGAATAAAAAGTATTATCACGACACTTAATTTTTTCTTAATCATGATTCATACACCTCTTAAAATTAAATTTATCTCTTTTTTCATTTATGTCAACCGCAAAAAGAAGAGGAGACTTCTACAATCTCCTCTTCTTTCCTATTAAATCTAAATTATTTAATTAACCTGCTTCTTTCTCAGCAATCTTTTTGAGTTTATCGTTGGCAAAAATAGCAACTTCAACTCTACGATTTTGCTGTTTACCTTCCACAGTCTCATTTGATGCGACAGGCTGCTGCTCACCATAACCCATTATTGTAAAACGAGTAGGATCTACATTTGAACTCTGCAGATAATTGGCAACCGAGTTCGCTCTCGAACGGGATAACTGAAGGTTATACTCTTCTGAACCGTCTGAATCTGTGTGTCCTTCCAGCAATATATTCGTATCTTCATATTTATTGAGAATTTTGGCAAGATTCGTCAAATTTTCCTGACTCGCTGGTTTTAAAGTAGCTTTATTCACGTCAAACAATAAACCAGAATCAAAGGTAATTTTGATACCTTGTCCAACTCGCTCAATCTTTGCGCCAGCAATGTCTTTTTTCATTTCTTCCGCCTGATTGTCCATATAATTGCCGATATAATTTCCTGCAGCACCACCAATTACTGCGCCCAGTATAGCTCCTAAAGCTGTATTTCCGGCTTTTTTACCAATCAAACCTCCGACTACTCCTCCAGCAGTAGCCCCAATAACTGTACCCTTAGCCTGACTGCTCGCGCAACCAATTATGCCAAGAAGCAAAACTACTACTAACAATATTCCTACCGATTTTCTCATAATATCTCCCTCCTC
>CAZALG010000293.1:0-2634 GCA_964485935.1 uncultured bacterium
TTATGATAAATATAGAAAGTACATAAAAAACAGAGAAATAGGAGTACACTGTCATAATCATCAACAGCTCGCCTTTGCCAATACAATTCAGGGTATAATAAGAGGAGCAAACTACGTAGATGGAACTCTTTATGGAATTGGAAGAGCCGCAGGCAACTGCCCTCTGGAACTTTTAATGTCTTTTCTGAAAAACCCCAAATTCGATATAAGACCAATATTAGATGTTATCGGAAAGTATATTATACCCTTACAGAAAGAAATCGAATGGGGATATAATATACCTTATATGATCGCCGGGATATTGAATTTACATCCCAGAGATGCAATGGAGTTTCTTAAACTCAACAACGATGATCCGTCAAAGACGGATTACAGATCTTTCTACGAAAAGTGCCTTGACTTGATTTAGAAAGAGAGTGGAATCTTTATCAAAAGCTTACACAGATTAACAAAAGGTTGTTTGCCGGTTTAATCTCCCGTAGATGTTGAACAGGGTTGCGTCAACCGTGAAGAATCGATAATGATTTTAAGGCTAGACATAGACCGAATAATTGGCACTAAAACAGAGTCGGGACCGCTTTTTATATAGGCGAAAGAGTCAAAAGGAAAAAAGATAGAATCAATACCGGTTTTTAACACAGGAAGTTTAATAAAAAGAGAATCTTTAAAGACTTCATAAAAACTTTTATATAAACTGTCCATACTTTTATTTAAATCCTGATTTTCCCATTTTTTTATATCCTTGCTCATTTCTTTTAAAGTCCAAATATGTTCTTTTATCTTACTCTCTAAACTTGTTATTTTCTGATTTAATATTTTCTCTAATGAGTCGATCTCTTCGCTGTTTATTTTTTCTATTTGTTCTTGAAGAATCTGAAGTTTTCCTTTTATAAAATCTATTTCTGCCAACAATTTTCCGATTTTTTCCATTTCTCCCGTAATTTCTTCTTCCAGTTCTGTCACATCTTCTACAGTTTTTTCAAATTCTACCTTTGACATCGGTAAAATGCAAAGCGGTACGAAAATAAGTATTGAGATTATCAGGATGTTTCTTATTTTTCCTCCTCCGGATTATTGATTACTTCTCTCACATAAACAGGATTTTTTCACCATAAAGCGTTCATTATTTGCCATTCAGCTTTTGTTAAGCACATAATTCCTCCATTCTATATATAAAAATTTATAACATCCACGCATATCCGATTTTTGCGAAAAGACTTCTATCGGTTTGTATTACATCAGTATCTAAATCTCCGTAGTAACTATCTGTATATCCTATGTATAAAGCGGTATGCGGATTTATTTTATATGAAAGAAGAATCTGGCTTAGAAGCTCCTGTTCTTCTTGTTCTACATAACCGATGTAAAGATAGGGGTCTTTCTTGTAGTTGGCATATTGAAAAATCGTTCTCATAAAGATTCTCTCATTGAAATGATACATCAATTTAATGTACTCTCTGTTCGCTGTGTAGAGCCTCCCACCATTTACATTTAGACGTTCATAGTAGTGGTCAAGATAGACCGATAAACGAGGTCCGATTTTGAAAGTAGCGCTAACACCCAATTGTAACCCTTTGCCTTGCCGGGTGTTATCATAATCTATTTGATCGCCAAATACGCTCCATAGGTTAAAACTAAACCATTTTGCAGGTTGCCCTCCGACCCAATAATTCAAATAACTGGTTTTAAATTCCTGTTCCTCATAACGGTCTTTTGAGAGCTGCCCATAAACACCACAGTAAGACTGAAGAGGACCGTTGTAATTGAAATTGGCTTTTAGTTCTTTACGTGCTGTGTTGCCGCTGGAATCTTTTCCCAAATCAGCACCGAGGTAAATGTTTATCCATGTAAACCAATGCTCCGGTCCCGCTCTCCATATATAATTTCCTCCAACATCGCCGTATCTGTAGCCTGTTTGGTTTTCGAATCCAAGATCCGTACGGAAATCAGGGCTCATTTGTTCATATGTTCCGAAGAAATTATATCTTTTGTTATCATGAGAATAATATGCAGAAACGCCATTTCCTCCGAATGCATCGGTAGATTGCTCGTGCTGCGATGCAATGTCGTCCGGATATAAGGTTCTTGAACCAAGAACCTGACATCTTATATGATCGCTTTTTGAGATACGTACTATGCCATCAAGACCCAGGACTCGATTGTAGTAATTTTCTGCTTCCCTGTCGGATAGGAGAAATCCGATATTTGATGATTGTCCGAAGTCGCGTAGATATCTAATGATCGTACCGTAAGATTTCCCTCCGATGGTATCGGGAGTAGATCCTTCAAGAGAGGGGATAACTAAGTTTGTTACAGCATCCTGGCATGAGAAAAAACCTATTGTGTTTTTACCTTCTTTACCTATCAGCTTAACTCCAAAGTCCGGATCGGCTAATGTTCTTGTATGGACTGCATCGATACTTGTTTCAAAAAAGTCGTCTCCTTCGAGAAAAAATGGTCGTTTTTCAGGATACCATAATTCGAACGGGTTATTTATATCTACTTGTATTACGTCAGACTCAATAGTTGAGTAATCCGGATTAATTGTTGCGCTCAGCTTAAGATTGTTTGTGAGCCCCCAGCTTGAAGTGAGACCAATCTCGTAGAAATCTTCCGTTTCAAAGGTGTTAGAAG
>CAZALG010000294.1:0-2625 GCA_964485935.1 uncultured bacterium
GATTTCGAGGTAGTTAAGAAGTTTAACAAGAGTATAAGAAGGTTTGGAAAATTAGAAGCTGACGGAAGACCTATACTTACTTTTACTCTTCGTGATCTGGCTGAGACTCTTTTTTCGGTATATGAAGAAGCCATTTTAATTCCGGCTCATCTCTGGACCCCGTGGTTTGGGCTTTTCGGCTCTCAATCCGGATTCGATTCAATAGAAGAAGCATTTGGAAAATATAGCGAAAAGATATATGCTATAGAGACGGGACTTTCTTCCGATCCTCCTATGAACTGGCTTTTGTCTTCTCTTGATAAAATAACATTGATTTCGAACTCGGATGCACATTCTCCTGCAAATATAGGGAGAGAAGCAAATTGTTTTAATAAGGCAATAGATTATCCTGATCTCGTGGATGTTTTAAAAAATCAGAACAAAGACGTGTTCGACTATACAGTGGAGTTTTTTCCCCAGGAAGGTAAATACCATTATGACGGACACAGAAAATGTAATGTAACTTTTCATCCTGATGAATCAAAGAAATATAACAATATATGTCCTGAATGTGGTAGACCCCTAACTCTGGGAGTCCTTCACCGTGTTTATGATCTTGCGGATAGGAAAGAGGCACAAAGCGAAGGCAGGGTAGATTATAAAAGGCTTATACAACTTAAATCGATAATCGCGGATTCCCTGGGTGTAGGAAGTAAAACCCGGGCTGTAGAAGATATATATATTAAACTAACAACTTATTTTGGTAATGAGTTCAAAATATTGCTTGATCTACCCGAGAAAGATTTACTTGCCTCTACGGAGGAGAAAATAGCCAAATCTATTGTTAATGTTAGAAAAGAAAATGTGGAAATACGTCCCGGATACGATGGTGTTTATGGGCAAATACTTATTCCGGAAGAGAAGCCGGATAAAGTAGTAAAACAGCAATCTCTTTTCTGATGAAGAGAATATACGCTCCCTGGCGCTATAAATATGTTAGCAATCCGGATTCTGAGGGCTGTATCTTCTGTAAGGCAAATTGTTCCGATGACGATAGAAAGTCCGGAGTTCTTTTTCGTGGAAAATCATCTTTTGCAATAATGAATTTGTATCCCTACAATAATGGACATATAATGGTTGCTCCCTATAGGCATACAGGTAATTTTGGGGAATTGAGTGAAGATGAAATGCTTGAGATGTCAAGTATACTTCAGGAGTGGCAGAAAGTTATAAAAAAAGCCATGAACCCCGACGGTTTTAATATCGGAATGAATCTTGGCAGAATTGCAGGTGCCGGTTTCGAGGATCATCTTCATTATCATCTTGTTCCCAGATGGAGCGGAGATACTAACTTTATGCCTATAATTGGTGAAACAAAAGTCGTGCCGATGTCTATCGATGAAGCATATGACCTTTTGCTGAAGGTTTCTAAGGAAACAGATAAAAGGAATTAAATTAAAATTTTATAATTAGTAACGGGGATTTTTTTGAATTTTTTTAAGGTTTTTAATCTAAATAAAACAAACCTATTTTGTATAGTAAAAATTCTGATAATATAAAAAATTATAAAAATAAAAAAAAGATGCTTGACAATAATGTAATTTTCATTATCATTTAAAAAAAAAGGAGGCAAGGATGCGTAATTTTAAACTGTTTGTACCAGTACTGTTGATAGTAGCTTTGTTAATTGGTTGTGGTGGCGCACCTGTGGTAGAGGAAGAACCAATTGAGGAACCGGAGATTGTTGAGGATACAACCGTGGTAGAAGAGCCCGAGAGGCCTGAGCTAGTTTTGGACAGGATATTCTTTGATTTTGACAAGTCCGATATCCGCCCTGATGCTGCAGAAGTTTTAGAGGCTAACAGTGAGATGCTTGATTTGTATCCGGAAGTAAATATCGTTATTGAAGGTCATTGTTGTGAGATTGGTACTGCGGAATATAATATGGCACTTGGCGAGAGAAGAGCTAAAGCAGCTCATGATTATCTTGTAGAACTCGGTATCGATTCAGAAAGATTCTCAACCGTAAGTTACGGAGAAGAGCAGCCTCTTGATCCGGAAGATCTTCCGAAGAATCGTCGCTGCGAATTTGTAGTAAAATAAAGATTTTCCGTATTTTTAAAAGTGACAAATGCCTAAGCAATTAAAATTGCTTTATGGTGGGATTTTGTTATCCCTGATGCTCGGAGGTTGTTTTAAGCCGAAGCACTTTGAGAACTATTACTGGCAACTGGATAGTCTACAATATTACACAAGAAAGCAGTCGAAAGAAATTGCTCGGCTTCGCATAGATTTGTACACAAAGTCGGAAGAAATGGCTGAGAAATTAGAGATGCTTAATACCCGGTTAAGTGAATCCGAGTCTCAATTAACTCACTTAAGTGAAAAATTAGTAAAGGGAAGAAAGGCGGATGCCGATTCTGGGGAAGTCTATTCGGTTAGCCCTGAGGCGCGAATGGTATATGAGTCAGCCTATCTTAATTATGTTAAAGGCAATTATAACGAATCAATTGATGGTTTTAAATCTTACATGAAAATCGCCCCAGAATCTTCCCTTTCTGATAATGCCCTATACTGGATTGGTGAGTGTTACTATGCAATGGGCAAAAGACAGGATGCGGTTAATACTTTTAATGAATTGATAAA
>CAZALG010000295.1:0-2614 GCA_964485935.1 uncultured bacterium
GTAGCTTCCGGAGTCCTACCATGTGGCCCAGGTGAATATCGGGGAAACTGGGGTCAAAACCCTCTTTTAGCCGTAGCTTCTTTCCTGAGCGGAGTGACTCTCTCAGTTCATCTTCTACAATAACTTCCTTAATTTCTTCTTTATTTTTCCCTACTATTTTGTATCCAGTTTGAAAGTAATATTGCGGGTTCAGACCTATGTGTCCCATAACAGGTATTCCGGAATCTATGATTGCTTTTATATTATCTGCCTTTTTTACTCCTTCTACTTTAACGCCTGAAGCGCCCAGTTGGAGAAATTTCCCCGCATTCTGTATTGCTTCTTCCGGTGTGGTGTGAAAAGATAGGAAAGGCATATCTACGATTACCGGTGTGTTTTTAACGCCTTTTATGACCCCTTTTGTAAAGGTGATCATATCTTCCATTGTTACGGGAATGGTAGTAGGATATCCCATCTCACATGTGCCTACCGAGTCACCAACAAGAATCCAATCTATTCCGCATTCATCGGCAATCCTGGCAACAGGATAATTGTAAGCAGTTATTCCCGCTACGAATTCTTTATTTTCTTTTTTTTCGCGGAAGATTCTTACTGACTTAAGTTTATCCCCCAATTCTCCCAACCAATCTTATTTTATTGCCGTTGGATATTTCAGTCTTACCCATAATTGAAGTTATATATCCTGAGGCTGTTTCTTCACGTACATCTACTATCTGTATTTGTCCGAGAGGAACTATTAAATTTCCTGATTCTTCTCTATAAATCAGGAATACATCACCTAATTGGACCGAACCGCTACCGGGTTCTATAAAAACTACTGAAAAGGGTTTAATAATATCTTCTGGATTTTTAAATGCGATTATTTTTCCTTCGATTTCAGAGATGGCAGGTTGGGCATTTCCTACAACAACTTCGGGAGGTGTATATTCCATGATTTGATCACCTTTTTCTATTTTCTCGTAGGACTCGGTTACCCTTGCTATTGAAACGTTCTCTTTGGCTTCTAAGATTTTCAAAAAGCCTTTTATTCTTACAATATTACCATATCTACCTACTCCCTTGTCCCACCTGAATATTAGATAGTTGTTTTCTTCCTTAAAACCGTCAGAAGTTCCTCTATTCAACTTAACTTCATCTCCGAGTACAGTTGGCGACCCTTTAAAGGCAGGAATATCTTTAATTAAATCAACTACTTTCCCGATTCCCATATCTCTGTTCCTGGATATGAATCCGGCCAGAAGAGCTGCTTTCTTTGTAAAAGCGTAATTTTCCGCTTTCACAACAGAGAAAAGGACCGCTTCTTCTGGTTTTTCCATTCTTTTTCTTGATATCATACCTTTTGTCGTTTTTGACTCCTCCTGTACTTTGCTTTTTGTTCCTTTTACTTCCATTACTAGACCTTCTTGAATAGGAGGTTTTGAAACCTGTTCTGCCGGAACATTTGGTATTAAAAATACTTCTCCGGGATAAATCCAGTGAGGGTTTGCTATTGAATCTTTGTTTGCCTCATAAATGACTGGCCAGAGAAATGGATCGTTGTAGTAATCACCGGCAATAAACCATAAGCACTCTCCCTTTACTACAGTATGTTTTTTTTGGGCGACTAAAACGATACTAACTGCTAAGATAATAAAGATAACAAAGCTAAATTTTTTCATTTTGACTCCTTTGCTTTAACATATTTTAACTCAAGGTCATGAATTATATTATTTAAATATCCTTCCTCTTGCTTGTCTAGATTACCTTTGGTTTTCTCGCTAAGTATTATAAGGGAATCTATGAGATACTTCGATACCTCTAAATCTTTATTCTTTTTGCCTGTTGTGGGATCCTCCACCAATCCCAAAGAAAGATATGCTCCGGTCGCCATCCGCATAACTATGGAAGCAAAAGTTGCTCTTTCTAATTCTTCTTTTATTTCTTCTTCCTCTTTACTTTTTTCTTCCTCTTTTTCCTTTGTTTCCTTATCACTCATTCTTCTTATTCTCCTCTGGACCAGAAAACGCGAAGAACTTTTTGGTCCTCGGAAAATTTATATTCGACTTCTCCTTTATAGGAATTGTAGAGTATTTTCCCAATGCGTTGGGCGAGAGTGTCAGTGGTCGTTTTTATACTGTAATTGTTTTTACCCTTCTTCTTTATTTCCATAATCCTTTCCAGAGGGTTTTTGTCGACGGCTCTTTTTTCTTCGTTTTTTACTGTGGTTAAAATTTCTTTTTTATGCTGGTCAATAAAATTTCCTGAAATAGAAACTAATCCCATGGGATAGTTATCTTTAATTTTTCGACAAGCAGGACAGCTCTTCTTTCCATAATTGCCTGCTAATTTTATTTTATGCTCCAGGTTATCGTCGAATTGCCATCTTTTGTTGTGATAAACGGCTTTACAAGAAGAGCAGATGTTTGGGTCCTTGTAGTTTACTTCTCGCAGGTAAGGATCTTTTAAAACTGCGTCACCGCCTCTTCTTTTGTGGATTTTATCCATACCCTTCACCCTCCTCAGGTTATTTTTTCAAAATGGGCGAAAGAGGACTTGAACCTCTGACCTCCTGCTTGTAAGGCAGGCGCTCTCACCAGGCTGAGCTATCCGCCCTTTGTTTTTATATTAATTCTTA
>CAZALG010000296.1:0-2610 GCA_964485935.1 uncultured bacterium
TTACACCCTCTCCCTCAATAATCGTTCCTTCTAATTCAAAATTAAGCGGCGTGGTATGTCCGGATATAACTTTAACACCGGTTTTTGTTAAGATTTTATACCCCATCATCCTTGCCTGAACATCATAGGTGCCAGGTTCTAATCTTATTATAAAATAATAACCATCAGCATCGCAGGCAGCTCCCATATTAGTTCCCTCAACAATAACATTAGCACCCGGTAAAGGCTCCCCTGTTTCGGCATCTCTTACAACACCCGCAATTTTTCCGGTAACCGCCGCTTTAAGATTTGGACTAAAAGCAAACAAAGATAGAATAAACAACAAAATGCAAACACTCCATCTGGGTATCATTTCTCTTCTCCTTCCTGCTCTTTTCATTAAAACCTCCTTTCCATATTAGGATTTTCAAAACAATAAGTTAAAAAAGTTGACTGAAGATCAAAATTATAATTAATAACTTTCTTAGAATACCCCAAATTAAACTTAACAAAAAGATTCACTCTAATTAAAACCCCCAAATCCAGATTTAAAAATACAAAAAGACAGAATAAACAAGAACATAGATATCACCGATAAACAATACACTGTATTTTTTATTGCCCCTCCTTATTTAAGTGAGTTTGACAAAAAAAATCCTACATTTTCAATACACGCCACTATCCGATGCCAGTCTCTATTTTTTAACATTTATAATATACGCGAAATTCACAATATCGTCAAGTGCTTTTTTCCTTAATTGTCAATCAGTTAAAGGATGACACAATATTGTTATCAATTGACTTTTTCAAAAAACCACAGAGCCCACACACCCCATAATTAGCTACGGATTCACACGGATAAACACGATTCTCCTTAGCGCCTAATTGTAAATTGCAAGTTGAAAATTGCAAATTGCAAATTTGAAAACAAAGAGAAACAAAAAATCACACGAATAGCACAAATTTTTCCCTATTCAACCATTCAACAATTTAACTATTTAACTTAGATTCAAAAAATCTACAACAAGAGGCATAGATTGGTATAGATACTTATTTTTTGCTGAAACCTAAAGTCGAAGACCTAAGACCTATTTTTTACCTTGACTAAAGAAAAAAAATCTAATATAATGCCGTTATGGGACTGTTTTCTTCGCGCAGTAATTCTAATTTTGAAATTACGGATTTCTCCCTGGAAAGACACGATGAATATTACCAGAAAGGGTTATCATGTATAGAACCTTATATAATAATAAACGGAAAACCGAGAAGCAGACCAAATACAGATAAAATTAAAGAAGGAATAAAATATCTCGATGCAGTAACGAAGATTAACCCTGAAAACTGGTCTGCCTTCTGGCTAAAGGGTAAAGCATATCAAGCTCTCGGTAAATCGGAGTCTGCCTATAATGAGTTTAAAAAATCATTCGATATCCAAAAAGAAAATCCTGACGTGGCAAGAGAATTGACGATTGAAGCCTTAAATCTTGGGAAAGGAGAAGAAGGCGTAGAAATAGCAAAACATGCGTTATCTCTAAAACCAAACAATCCAGGTCTTATGGCAAACTTGGGCCTCGCATACCTGATTAACGGCGAAATAGATAACGCAGAAGATATAACAAGGAAAGCCATCAACCTTGACCCTCTGGATGAGATTAATAAACGAGTATTGGATATAATAGAAGAAGTAAAATCAGGAAAAAGACCACAGCCAAAGAAATACTCTGATTTGGCGAATTGAACGAAGAATTGGACGCAATTATGCGCAGATTTTAAGGATTGTATTTTTTTAACCGAGACAAAGTGCTTTATTCAGCGGTGATCCAGCAATCATATATCATTCCTTTAAATACAATAAATATATACCTCTATAAAGGGAAATCGTTCCCTTTATAGAGGTATACTTCCTCAAGCCACAAATCGGCTTCTTCTAAAACGAAAATCCGACAGAAGCTCTGTTGATCATGTCATACAACTCGTGCTTGCTGTATGAATAATCGATCTTCACGCCTGCAAGATTAAATCCAATTCCTGCGTTTAAACCTTCCGCGAAATAGTTGAATTTCCATCCGGCGCGTAAGAAAATCATATCTTTGTAAACGAATTCTCCACCAACATGATACTGTTCCTCCCAATCGCGAGGATGTAACATATCTGCTCCAACATTAAAAGAATTATCAGGATGCTCACCAAAAAAATCCAGAACATCCATACCCACACCAAGAGTAAAAGTTAAAGGCAACTCAAAACCAATTCGTTCGTAACTTACCCTGGGAGAGAAATTTCTAACAGACATACCAAAAGCAAAACTTTTAAAACCGGGGTAAAAAAGCAACCCAAAGTCGTAAGATAAAGTGGAAATTTCGTTTTCTACAGTATCTATAACTCCCGCTACCTCTCCCTCAAATAGATTCGATCCAAGATGTTGAGTAACGTATTTGACCTGACCGCCAACCGTAAACTTATCGGTGAATTCTCTGGCATAAGCAACGCCCGCGCAAAATGCGGATACATTTACTAGTCCAGTATTAACAAAGCCAGCTGGCGCGAGAGAGTCCACACGAGTGCCGAAAATTTCCCCATAATCAGGAGTTATAAGGCTAAAACCGAAATTTCCCCAAACTCCGGCATTAA
>CAZALG010000297.1:0-2604 GCA_964485935.1 uncultured bacterium
ATAGCGGTTGGCCCAATATCCGAATTAGTCCGCTCGAGGGTATAAAAAATAAAGCATCGAGTTATGGGATTAAAGTCAACTACGTACAAGGTTGTGGGGTAGGTGGTGGACTTTCAAGACCGATCGAATCAAAATATTTTGCAAAAGTCGATAACTCTCACAAAAGAGGAATGATTGGTCAATATTTTGATAACATGGAATTAGAAGGTAAGCCTGTTTTAACTCGTATCGATTCCATAATAAATTTTAGATGGGGTGAAAAATCCCCGGAGCCTCGGGTGCCAAATGAACAGTTCTCGGTTCGTTGGACAGGTAAAATAATACCCCCGGTAACCCGTGAGTTTTCTTTGGGGACGAGAACGGATGATGGCGCGCGGCTTTATTTAGATGACAAATTGTTATTTGAAGATTGGATAGAACATGGTGAGAAGCCCAACCACGCTAAAGTGGAATTAAAAGCCGGGAAAGAGTATAAGGTTGTATTCGAATATTTTGATAATAGCCTCGGCGCAACTGCGCGTTTGGTATGGGATCTTGGTCATCAAGACTTTAACAGTGCAAAAGAAATCGCGAAAGAGAGCGATGTGGTTATACTTGTTCTTGGAACACATCCCCTTATTGCTCAAGAAGAAAATGATCGTTCGGATATTACATTACCTCAGGTTCAAAGAGATTTGGTTCGAGAGATTGCACACGTGAATCCTAACATTGTCATTGTTCTCATTAACGGTGGTCCTGTGGCTCTTTCGGGAACGGAAAAAGATGCCGCTGCGATACTCGAAGCATGGTATACAGGCCAGGCGAGTGGAACAGCAATAGCCGATGTCCTGTTTGGCGATGTTAATCCGGGCGGTAAACTCCCGGAGACATTCTACGCGTCAACAGAGCAGCTGCCGGATTTTGCCAATTATGATATTATCAATCATGGACGTACCTATATGTATTTTGAAGAACCTGTTTTGTATCCATTTGGTCATGGGCTTTCTTATACGAAATTCAAATACAGCAATTTGAGATTAAGTGCTAACAGAATTGGCAAGAGGGGTTTAATTAAGATCCAGTGTACCGTAAAAAATACCGGCAACTACAAGGGCGATGAAGTCGTTCAAGTTTACGTTCGTGATATAAAAGCATCTGTAAAGGTGCCAATCCTCCAGTTAAAACGGTTTCAACGCATAACTCTTAAACCGGGTGGACAAATAACTGCTTCTTTTAATCTTCCGGCGTCTGAACTATCATTCTACGATATTAAGTCTAACGATTTTATTGTCGAGCCAGGTGAATTTGAAGTTCAAATTGGCAGCTCGTCAGAGGATATTCGCCTCAGGAAGACGTTTTTTGTTGAATAGTATTAACAGGGTCAGACGTTGAAATAATTGAAGTTAGGGGTCAAGGGTTCGAGGATTCTAGGGTTCAAGTAAAAAACAACAAAAAACTTTGTGTTCTCCGTGCCTTTGTGGCAATATTGGGGGTTAGGATTTAGGGGTTGGGATTTAGTTTTCGACTAGTGACTTATGACTCGAGACTCGTGACTGTTTCCGTTCTCCGTGTCTCTGTGTAAGATCCCAATCTTGACATTGAATATTTTCTTCTGTATGTTATACAATAATAAAAGGGAGGCTTTAGTAATGACAAAAAAATTGAGCAATATTATTTTGTATTTAGGATGTTTAATCTTGATCGCATCATTGATTTACATGATTATTAATTTGAATAAAGCGGATAAGATTATAACTGTCTGGTTGCCAATTACTGCTTCTGGAGTGGTTCTTGTTTTCTTTAGCCAAATAATTAAACCATCTTAATATACTAACGTTTTTCTCCTTTGTGGTTAAATTAGTTTTTTCGGGGAAGGGATTCTCGCCTCCCGGCTCCTGACTTCTGAATTCTGATTTTACCCCTTGACAAATGAACTAAAGTCTCGAGTTTTGTGTTTCGGGTTTCGAGTCAATTGTTGGGATTTAGTTAAAACAAAAACCACAAGAACTACATGTGAAACAATGTTTCGTGTTACAGATTTTTGAAAAAATGAAACTTTTCACGGGTTTTTGGGTCTAATAGAAAAAACAACCTTGACAAAATCTAAAAAATGATTAATATGCTTTATATAACAAAGTACTTTGTTTAATTTGGATGATTCAGGCATGAAAAAGAATTAAGATTAAAAGAAAAGGGATGTTTAAAGGATTGAATTATAGGAATGGAATTTATAACAATTGGAAAATTTAACCGGTTTCTGGACGCATATTTAATGGCATCCAGAATTGAGTTAGAAGGTATAGAATGTTTTCTGCCCGATGAAACGCTTGTCAAATCGTCAAATAATCACTTTGTTGGAACCTCTCAGATAAGACTTCAGGTAAGAAAGGAAGATGCGGCTAGGGCCCTCAGAATATTAAACGAGGAACCATTTGACGCTTTTGATGATGTATCGGCAGAATCGGATCTTGAAATGTGAAAAGACAATATAGTCGTCAGTCTTCAGTCAAATTTTGTTAGTGTGTTAGTGGGTTGGCGTGTTGGTGTGTAAAAAAAACAGACCAACGGACTAACCGGCCCACAGACCAACAGTTTAAAATCTCTGTGTGCTCAGTGCCTCTGTGT
>CAZALG010000298.1:0-2604 GCA_964485935.1 uncultured bacterium
TATTGGTATAAAATTTGTTTTTTAATACACAGATAGGAACCACGAAACAAGAAAGAATTCAGGAGTCAGAAGCACATCAACCCCCAAAAATGAAATTGAACCACAAAGCTCACAAAGATTTTTCTTTATCCCAACTTCTAACTTCCAACTACTAAATTCTTTATTAACAACAAATTACGCGAATAGCACAAATAAAATTTTTATTTTTTCGACTAATGACTGGTAACTTTAGCGCTGCTAGTATTTATTTTCCAAATAGGAGAAGTACCCTCAAGTTTAAGTGAATCCATTTTCTCTCCAAGCTGTGATTTTAGATTTGCGATTAATTCATCCGATGCATGGAAAACATATATATCGGAGTAATCTTTATTGAATATCATTTCTTCTGCATTATCGATATTGGGTGATGCTCGCAGAATATCGATATTCTCAGAGTTACATTCCAGTATTGTAACCATAGAATTAATCATACCGTGGTTGAAAGCAAAATCAGTAATGAGTAAAGGCTTGCTGGATGTTGAAAAAAGGCGCGCGTCCTCGATGTAACAATCCCATTTTCTGCCAAGAGTCCAATGTCTGGCTCTGGAAATGCTAAACATAGAACTTATACCAACCACGGTAAGGACTATATAAATGAATGAATAAGGGAGACTTCCTTTTTCTATCTTCTCACGCAGGAAGTTGGTCATCACCAGAATTATACCGGCGACTGTAAAAATTAAGTAGCGCCACCACCATGATGTCATTCCATTCCTCACAAGGTCGAGGGCATAAAAAAATAAGAGTCCGGGAAGTATGATTAAAAGTAGAACATATTTAGTTTCTTTCTTAGTCTTTCTTAAAAGAAAAATAAAAGCCATTAGAATTAGATTCAGAACAGCGAAATTTAAAATGAAAGCGCCCATTGCTCCCGGTGGAATGTTT
This sequence comes from uncultured bacterium, assembly GCA_964485935.1. Classification (GTDB taxonomy): domain Bacteria; phylum Hydrothermota; class UBA3072; order UBA3072; family UBA3072; genus JAFGHJ01. The sequence continues at coordinate 925 of CAZALG010000298.1, forward strand.
GTTGATGTTTGCTCAAACGCGTAGAAAAAGTCCAGAGGGGAAGAAAAAATACTGAACAGGTAAAAAAGTTGCCCCAACAAAGGAAAGAAAAAAGAAATATGTTGCCCCGTATTAGAATGCCATGATAATGAAGTAATAATCTCATCAAGATTAAAGTATAACTTAAGCGCCCATGGCAGGTAAAGAATAAAGCCAACCAATATGCTGATAACGCTCACTTTTATAAGGTCTTTTCTACTTAACAAAACAAATATTGTATGACCGAAGATAATTATACCTGAGACAGGTGAAGCATATAGAGACAGCGCTATTACGAATGCATACCCTCCCCACCACTTGATATCGTTGCGTTTCATTCCTTCCAGGAACAGGTAATGCAATACAATCAAAATAAAAGACCACAGAATATAATATCTCGCTTCCTGAGCAAATAAATGAATAAACGGAGAAACAGCGTAAAGACTGACCGTAATCCAACCGGCGAGATTCGAATCAAAGAGACTCCTGGAAAGGAAAAACAAAAAAGGTAAAGTTAGTATAAAAATAAAAACGCTAAATAATCTGAAATCTACTGACTCGTCGCCCACTACCCGATACCATACCATTAAGAATGGATAATGTAATGGATTCAAATTTCTTGAATTAAATAATCCTTTTAACTCCGACGCTATTGTTAACGGCTGTTTATTTAGATGATACAGGTCTTTATAAAAGGTAATATTTTTTATTTCATTAACAGGCACCAGTGCGGAATAACCTCCATCCGGAATACCTGAAGTATGCTGAATTGTCGAAATTTCATCTATCCAGAATATTTTATAATCCAGGCGGTAAAACTTAAAAGATATTCCTATTAACGTAATAAAGATATATATATAAGGTTTAGTAAAGAATCGTCGAATCGTCTTCTTCCACATATTGTAAGTTTATACAAAAATACTTTCCTGTCAATCAATTCTCCCTCAAAATTCAATCACATTCTCACGTGGAGACACAGAGCCCACAGAGATTTTTAACTGTTGGTCTGTTGGTCGGTTAGTCGGTTGGGCTGTTTTTTTACCCACCAACACACCAACCCACTAACACACTAACTTTATTTATTTTTTTAACTAGTGACTGGTGACCAGTGACTCACGAAGTTTAAAATCGTTAGGACGTCAGGTCGTTAGGTAGTTTTAAAAAACCCGAACCAACGAACCAACAAAAAAAGATTAATTTAACCCCACCCCTTGACACTTTTTAAAGAAGATTTGACCCCAAAAACGCAAATGTCTATAGCCAGCTATCAGTTATGGATCTACTCCCTATCTAATAACTACTCCCTTTCTTGCCACTTCTCCAATTTCGGCTTCAAGATTATAGAAATAAACTCCACTCGGGACGCGCGCGCCATATAAATTCGTACCATTCCACGTTACATTATAAGTTCCGGGAGGACATTTCCCATTAACAAGTTCCTTTACCAAGCTGCCGTAAATATTGTAGACCCGCAGTATTACATGTTGAGTGCCCGCATTTTGAGCTATCCGGTAAGTTATCACTGAAGAATTGATAAACAGATTATCGCAAGAAAGCATTAAACGATTGCTATTCTTCTGATCTATATCGATACCAGCCCCGGATTCTCTAACAAGGAAATAATAAGGAGTAATTCCACCTGTAAAATTCTCCGTCATATTT
>CAZALG010000299.1:0-2597 GCA_964485935.1 uncultured bacterium
CTTTTAGGACTATATTCTGTTGTGTTCCAGTTACCGGAAGAATTATACCAGGCTAAGATTCCTACACCTTTATTCTTGGCGTACCCAGTAAGCTCACCTAGTTTTTCGTAACCAATTTTTTTATCCCAGTCTGCATCAACGAGACAGTATTCCCAGTTCATGTCCGATGCATAATCGATAAATCTTTTCTGTACATCATATACAGTAGAATCGTCTTTTAAAAGCACCCAGCTCCAGGAAGACTGACCGGGTTTTACGAATGAAATGTCTTTCAATTTTGAAGGTTCTGCAAGGTCGGTCCCGAGTGTTGATTCCACTATTGTTTTCAAGCCTTTCCCTATTACAATTATCCTCCAGGGAGTTTTCCAGGGTAGCTGGGATTCGGGGTTGAGTTCTCTTTCGAATATTGTTTCTGCTGCTTGCGGAAAATCTATAAAAAATTCATGGCTGGTAGAGTCCTGCTGCAGCCGGCAGCCGCAATAATTCCGGTCGGGAGCAGTTTCACTTATTAGCATCCAGTATTCGCCGTAATTAAAAAGTGCCGGGAATACCCATCTGGCATTATTAAAACGGAGTTTTTCAACTTCTATACCCTGTTCGTAAAGTTCTTCATAACCGGGGTTAACCTGGCACCATCCCGATTTTGCCTCCGACATGTGCTGGATATATGCTTTTGTGCCGGGACTAAAGTTAAACGAACTGGTTTCTTTTACGATTTTTTTGATTTCATCGGATTTTTCGGGGAAATAATATCTAAATGCAACTCCATCATTAGAAACCTGGAAGATAATATTCATTTTTTTACCATTTTTATTTTTAAAATGGTAAACTCGTCTGTTTGCCATGTAGGAACATTCGCGTTTTTTCCCATTGAGAATTTCGTATTCGTCTTTGACGATTTCGATATTCGATACGGATTCAATAGAGAGATTTTCGGAAAAAATCTCATCTTCTCTTATGATACCTAATTTTGAATGACCTATGATGAGTTTGCCTTCGTATTTAACTGTATACCATGCATTTTTATTTTCTGATATACCGACAAGAACGGAGATTTTTTTATCGGGACTAGTTATTATATTTTTTTTCGCTCTACACGGGCAGGCGGAGTATAATGGTAACGTTAAAAATAGGAATGCAAATATCTTTATTGTATTATTCATTTGTTTCCTCCTGTTTAATTCCTTATTTTTATTTCTAACAGTTCTTTTACTATTTCGACGTCTCCCGTTGATTTTACCTCAACCTGGAGGCCTCTTCCTTCCATGTATTTTTTCGCGTTTTTGAGTGTTGTTTTGATATTGGAAGGTAAATCGCTTTTCTGGACTACTTCTACCGCTTTATCCCCGAAGACAAAAGTGAGTTTAAAAAAACCTTTGACGGGAATAAAAAAGAAAAGATTACGTTTTTTCTGATACGTTTTTAATTGCCATCCGTATTTTTGACCGTAAAACTTCCAATCTTCTGTTAGCTCTCCGTATTCTTCCCCAAGATGTTTTTTTATTTCTTCCCAGAATTTGTATGTTTTACCAAGTGCATCTTTCAGCATTTTGTCTGTGGGTTTTTTACTTTTATCATCGAAAATGCTATGAGCCATTTTTCATCCTTGTTTGTGCTTTAAAATCATTGAGTCTGTACGGATGCTTATTCAATATTCAATCTGACATTAAAACCGCAGCTAAGGATTAAATCCTCATAGTAAGCCTCGGGGTCTTGGAAAGGTGTTGATGAAAGACCAAAATGTGTTTGAAATTTAATATTTGGAGGTCCTACTCGCAAGAATACAACAGGTTCAAAAAGTATTTTTTCTTTTGGGAAATCTATATTTGAGTGATTTATTTCATAAAAATTAATATAACACATTCGTAGACTAAAGCCACCTTCGAAGATTTCTGTGTATACTCCAAAAGTAGGCTGAAGAAAGAGTCGAACATAGTTGGCGCTGACATCTAATAGTTCTTCTTCTCCTTCTTCTTCTGAGATTGGAAAGAAAAAGAAGAAAAATAAGAAGGATAAGTCAACTATTTCTTCTCTTATTGAGTTTGCTCCTAAGCCCGCGCCAATGAATATTTCACCTACTATATATTTATTGGGGTGATAAAAGTACCCAATTCCCAATTCGCCAAATTTATGTTTTCGATACTGGTCTTCATGTACATGTGAGTAGTATGTACCGTTTGTCATTAATCCAATATTTTTTGAAATAGCGTAAGAGATTTGAATATCATTGCCGGCAAACGATGCATTGTATCCAATATTTGTTTCACCCTTTTCTTTAAGGAGAGGAGTATTCAAGCTGTTTGGAATATAAACAGGTGGCGTACAGGATATAAAAAAAATGATAAAAATAAGAATTGTTATTAAAAGATATTTTTTCATTTTTTCTCCTTAAACAAAATTTTTTTTATGGGGTATTATAACATTTTTTTTAATTTTGTCAAAGGTGTTTATAAGATTCTTCGAATATAAGTTAAATGGTTGAATAGTAAGAGCAAAACTACAATACCAGCATATTCTACATGTGAAACAGTGTTTCGGGTTTAGAGAACGCTATATTGTAGTTATGATTTCAGTTATGATAAATCCAGTATTGAAAA
>CAZALG010000300.1:0-2595 GCA_964485935.1 uncultured bacterium
TTCCGACCCTTGACACTTTGATACAATTATGATAGGTTGTAGATATGAAATTTGAAGAATCGTTAAGTCGACTCGAAGAAATTGTTAAAAATTTAGAAGAGGGAGAGATTTCGCTTGAGGAATCCCTGCCTTTGTTTGAAGAAGGGATAAAACTTCTTACTAAGCTCAAAGATTACCTCTCTAGTGCCGAAACCAAGATAGAAAAACTAATAAAAGATAGTGAAGGTAAATTCAAAACCAGTGGATATAGAGAATTATCTAAAGGATTGGAAGAAGAAAGTCGACAGTAAGTTAGACGAACATCTGCCGCGAGAGGAAGAGTACCCGCCCTTATTACACAAAGCAATGAGGTATTCAGCTCTCGCCGGAGGGAAGAGAATACGAGCCATTCTTATGATAACTACTTACTCACTCGCGGGAGGGAATAAATTTGATGAAATTATGCCTGTCTCTTCAGCTATTGAGTTCATTCATTCTTATTCTCTAATTCATGACGACCTGCCCGCAATGGATAATGACGATTACAGAAGAGGAATCTTAAGCTCTCATAAAAAGTTTGGGGAAGATATTGCTATATTAGCTGGTGATGCTCTCTTCTCACACGCTTTTTATGTAATATCTCACAGTGATATAGATGCGGATTTAAAAGAAAAAACGCTACAGGTGCTCACAAAAGCCATTGGCAATAAAGGAATTATAGGAGGTCAGATAGAAGATGTAATATCTGATTCTAACCATAAGGATCCAAAACTTCTTAGATATATACATTCTCATAAAACAGCCTCTTTCTTTTCGGCAGTCTGTGAAATCGGAGCAATTCTGGCGGAAACGACAGAGAATAAAATTTTAGCTTCAAGAAAAGGAGGACTTTTAATTGGTATGGCTTTTCAAATACAGGATGATATTCTGGATGTTGAAGGCAAAAAAGAAGAAATGGGTAAGGAAGTTAAGAAAGATAAAAATAAACTGACATATCCGTTGGTTTACGGAATTGACTTTTCAAGAAAGATAGCCAAAAAGTACAGTACGCTTGCATTAAAGCAATTTAGTATTCTTAAGGAGAATGATAAAATATTTGAAGATTTATTAAACTTTTTACTCGAACGGAGAAATTAAAATGACCTCAAATTTATGGCATCTTTTTTTGCTACCTTACCTGAGTGGATTGGCGTGCCAACTGATAAAAATATTTAACCAATGGATAATGAAAAAGCGTTTTAACCTCACTATAAATAATCTTCTAGAGTTAGGCGGCTTGCCAAGCGCGCATTCAGCTGCGACCATAACCTTAACTACTTTAATAGCCATATATTACGGATTGGATTCGCCTCTGTTTATAATTTCATTGTTTCTTTCAATATTCATAATGGGTGAAGCTTTTGTGGTTAGGGGAGTCATAAGTCGACACTCGGAGTTCATAAAGAAGCTGGCGGAAATAAACCCGCAAAAAGGATTGGCTCCATCCAAGCTTCCAGGCAAAATTGGCCATACTCCATTGGAAGTAATAATAGGCATGATCTTTGGAGTGTTTTTTGCTCTGGCGTTCGTAGGTGTTTAAATGTTGCTTGAAAAAATTAATTCCCCGGAAGATTTAAAAGGATTATCAATAAAAGAACTTAAAATTCTTGCAGCGGAGATGAGGGATAAAATAATTGATATTGTCTCAAGGAACGGAGGCCATCTTGCACCCAATCTTGGGGTTGTCGAGCTAACAATAGCCCTCTTGCGAACATTCAATCCTCCACGTGATAAAATAATTTGGGACGTTTCTCATCAAGCTTACGGATACAAATTACTGACAGGAAGAAGAGAAGGGTTTGAAACTCTACGTAAATTCGGAGGATTAAGCGGTTTCTTAAAAAGAGATGAGTCGCTTTATGATGCCTTCGGAACAGGGCATGCAAGTACTTCCCTATCAGCCGCTCTGGGGTTTGCAATTGCCAAGGAAAAAAAAGGTGAAAATAATGAAGTAGTGGCTGTTATAGGAGACGGAGCTTTAACAGGTGGAATAGCTCTGGAAGGTTTGAATCAGATAGGTTATCTAAAAAAAGATATGCTGGTCATTCTGAATGATAATGAGATGTCTATTGCAAAGAACGTGGGCGGATTTAGGGAATATCTAACCAGATTACAATCAGCCGAAATTTACAATCTCATTATGGAGGACGCATGGAGTCTTATAGAGAAATTACCCGCAGGGTTAAATAAAAAAGCAGCTCATGCCGCAGAAAAATTGCATATTGGGCTAAAAAATTTGATTGTTCCCAATATTATATTTGAAGAACTGGGGCTATCTTATTATGGTCCAATTGACGGGCACAATATAAATGAACTACTTATGATTCTTTCTAAAGTTAAAAAAATAAAAAAAGCCAAACTACTGCATGTTATTACGGAAAAAGGTAAAGGATACGAGCCTGCGTGCAAAAATCCGGCTCTTTTTCACGGAGTCGGACCTTTTGAACGCAAAACGGGTAAAGTCAAAAAAAAGAAAGGCTCAAAAAAATACTCGCAGGTCTTCGGGGAAACAATTGTAAGCGAGGCAGAAAAGAACAAGGATATAATAGCAATAACGGCAGCTATGACAGAAGGTAC
>CAZALG010000301.1:0-2595 GCA_964485935.1 uncultured bacterium
TAATTACCTGCATTTAGCTCACTCTCGACCAGTGTTTCAATCTCCTGGCCTGTAAGATTGTAAATTCCAAGCCTAACAAATTCAGTGGAGGGAATAGCAAAATGAATGAGTGTGCTTCTTCTAAAAGGATTCGGGTAATTCTGATGCAGAATGAAGTCATTAACGCTCTCTGGTGAATCGTTATCTTCTTCTATACCGGAAGGGTCATAGTTAGTTACTAATTCTATCCCTTCGTTTTCACCGAGATTTCGTGAATATTTCATATCAATTGGGTTATTCCAGTGCTCATGTACACCAAGACTCCAGTCTATAGGAATATCATCTCCTTCCGGGTCGTAGTAAGGAATATCGTCGGTCCAGTTTGCCGAATCGGCAGCCTGATGCAGGAAGTCATCTACACCAGCATATCTGGGAAAAGGACCCGACTGTACACCGGGGGTACCTTCAGTTGGATGATCTTCATCAAGTTCATTATATAGAAAATCAAAGCAAACAGACTCAATGGCAACGGGATCTTGAGAAACAAATATAGAGGATGGCCAATCATTATTAAACGGCGCCATTCTCCATTTGATTGGAGGATGTGACCAATTAGTCGAACCCCATATTCCATCAACTATATATATAAGCGTTTTATCGCCAATATGCTCATGTGCCATAAAATCTACACCATTACGATATACTCCATATTCTCCATTATCGACATTTCCATCCCCTTCTGTAGAAGGATAGCTATAATGATAATGCTGCGCATTACCATGGAATTTTACAAATGATCCTAAATGATTTTTAGTTGAAATAGAGATACCCGCTCTGTGATGTTTTTTGAATACCGGTATATTAATCATATAATCTGCTTCCAGGTAGCATTTTGGCAGCCAGTCTTCTACTTCACCATCGCTTGAAAAAAACACAAGAGAATCGGACTGTACTATTGGTGTACGACTAGCATTGTCTCCCCAGTAATTTACATCAGGAAAAGAGTTATTGCCTTTATTGTAGAATAAATTCGACATATCCCTTCCCGGGTCACCGATACTAATATCAGACTCTGCGACTCCTACTACATTTATCAATTGATCCAAAATGGCATACAACATTTGAGGTGATGTGTCAATTTCGTTATCACCATAAGAAATATTGCCATTTAAATTTATTTTAATAACGATTTTTTCGTCAGATGCGTAGCCAACAGCTCCTTTTTCGTGGTTTTCATTAAAATAACTAAATATCGCATCCCAGGCCGCTGAATCGGATTCTTCGCCAGTTAACATTTGTAATGCATCTGATAACATGATATTAACAATTTCCTGATTTGTATTATCCTCCTGGTACCAATAATCGCCAGAGCTATTAGTGCAAGTCTCATCTGTTGCATCAGGATTCCAAATCCAGATTACACGACCAGGATTTATCCCTTTTCCTTCACCCATAGGCTCGTTTGGCCCTTCCAAAATTGAAGAACGAAAGTTTGCGTATACCTTTTCTTCAGTATTTAAAAATGTAACTATAGATAAAACCGAACCCAGCAACAATAAAATCGAGAATGCAACATATTTAGATTTATAGAGGTATTGTTTTGCTTTTTTAAATACCAGCAAAGAAGAAACAAGTCCTATTAAATATATAACAAAAGATGAAGCAATTGGTGCCGCAACCTTCATGCAAGGATATCTCACACGGCTTGGTTTTGGAATAACACGAATTAAAAACCATATAAGTGATACTAAACCAATAACTGGAAAAGATAACTTTTTAATCATTCTTTTCATGATTTTACTCTCCTTTTGGGAACAGCAGACAGACAAAGTTTATAAGTTTTCATAGGGAAAAAACTAATATCAGTATAATCAAGATTTTTTAATGAAATACTCATATCCAAATAGTAATCGAATTAATATCTTTGTCAACATAGGATTTTAAAAAACAAATAAAACAAAGTTCACAAAGACAAGCCATATAATGTTTTGTTTTATATTGAAAAGAATAAGTTCAAACGCCGATCAATAATAAGGAACTCCAAGATAAAGTCATTTAGAAATGTTATTAAATCATTAATAAATTTAAATTATAGTTTATATACTTAATTTAGCCCGAATCCAAATCAACAGCTTTAAGTTGTCTAACTTTATTTTTAATTACTTCACTATTATTATTTAATAATATTATATGTATATTATCTTTCTCCTTGATTAAATTTAAATATTCTTGTTCTTCTTCTTTATTAAGTTTTCTTTGTAAATATTTTATTTTTAAATCATAATGCCTATAACTTATACTTTCAAGATAATTAGATAAGTAATCAATATCATTTTCGATTAATCTTTTATATTTACAATCAAATATATCTTTCAGTTTTTTATTATTTTTTAATCACCTCTGTGGCGATCTCTATTTCATTTTTTTTGTTTCTAAATAAAATATTCTGAGCGATTTGATATTCAATAAATAATTTTCTGTATTTTTCAAAATCAGGCATATCAACCTCATTTTCGTATAATGAAATTTGAAAGTTTGAAATTTCTAAATCCATTTTTGTTTTATATTGTGCTAATAGATAATTAGTTTCTTGTGTTTTTATATCTTCATCCTGCT
>CAZALG010000302.1:0-2585 GCA_964485935.1 uncultured bacterium
AAGATTAAACTCTACATTCAAGTTATAATAAGCATTAGCTTCCTCGATAGGACTCAAATCTTCCCTTTGTATATTTTCGATAATAGCAATCTCGAGAACTTCTCTGTCAGAAAGCCGTCGAAAAACTGCTGGTATTTCTTTAAGACCTGCCCTCTTTGCTGCCTCGAAACGGCGGTGACCATACACTAATTCATATTTATTTTCTTCGATTTTTCTGAGTAGAACAGGCTGTAAAATACCATTCTGCTTTATAGAAGCAACCAGATCTTTTAAATCCTCTTCATTAATTTTCTTCCTGGGCTGTAAGGGAGAATGAAAGACCTTTGCTATCGGTACTTTATCTTCTTCTACCGATGGGATAAGGGCGTTAAACCCTTTGCCAAGCGCCCTTCTTGCCATTCCTTCTTATTACCTCTTCTGCAAGCATTTTATAAACCTCGGCACCTTTTGATCTTGAATCGTAATCAAAAATGTTCTTTCCATAACTTGGCGCTTCTGCCAGCGTAACATTTCTTGGAATTATTACTTCATATACCTTATCTCCAAAATATTTACAGACCTCATCTGTAACCTCATGAGCGAGATTCAATCTTGCATCAAAAAGTGTCAGAAGTACACCTTCGATAGTCAATCTGGAATTCAACTCCCGCTGAATATTTCTGACCGTATTTAAAAGCTTGCTTAAACCTTCCATAGCATAAAATTCCGCCTGAATCGGAATTAAAACAGAATCTGCCCCAACCAGAGAATTCACGGTAAGCAGACCAAGTGAGGGAGGAGAATCGATTAAAATAAAATCATATTCTCTTTTAAGAGGCATTATCCTTCTCTTGAGTTGCATTTCTCTCCCTCTAACATCTACAAGTTCAACTTCGGCACCTACTAGAGAGATATCTGAGGGGATAATATCCAGGTTTTCAAGGCTTGTTTTTTTTATTATTTTTTTGGGATCTTTCCCCTTTACGAGTACATCGTATATAGTAGGTGATACACCCGTAAAACCTAAACCACTTGTAGCATTCGATTGTGGATCCATGTCGATTATCAGACAATTCTGACTGTAAAGAGCGAGAGCAGCACCTAAATTTACTGCAGTTGTAGTTTTGCCCACCCCACCTTTCTGGTTAACTATCGAAATACTCTTTCCCATTTCAATTTAGAGAACTTCTGCAACAGGACGAGAAGAGAAGAATATTAAGTCATCACCCTCTCTGGAAACCACGATTTTGTTTCCTTTTTTCCACTTCCCTCTTAAAAATCCTTCTGCTAATTTATCCTCTAATTGTCTTTGCATAACTCTCTTAAGAGGTCGTGCTCCATATTCCAGATCAAAACCTTTTTCGATTAAGAACTCTCTTGCTTCATCTGTGAGAGAAATTTCAAAACCTTTCTCTTCAACTCTTTCCCTAATCTCATCGAAGAATATATCAACGATGGAAGACATCGTTTCCAGATGGAGTGATTGAAAATCGATACTTTCATCTATTCTATTCAAAAACTCCGGGCTGAATCTTTCCTTAATTTCCTCCAGAAGATATTCTCTCATCTCCTCATATTTAATTCCTTTATCGGGTTTTTTAAAACCAACATATGTTCCACGCATTATCTCCTTTGTTCCTATATTGGAAGTCATTATAATAACTGCGTTTTTAAAGGAGACTTTTCTTCCATATGCATCCGTAAGGATACCTTCATCAAAAACCTGAAGAAGGATATTATAAACATCAGGATGAGCTTTTTCTATTTCATCCAGGAGAACCACAGAATATGGTCTTCTTCTGACAGCTTCGGTCAAAAGCCCACCTTCATCGTATCCTACATATCCCGGAGGGGCCCCTATCAACTTAGAAACATTGAATCTTTCCATAAACTCACTCATATCAATCCTGACCAGAGCTTCTTCGGTGTTAAAAAGAAATCTGGCAAGTTGTTTTGCGAGTTCGGTTTTCCCTACTCCTGTAGGACCAAGGAAAAGAAAAGCCCCTAACGGCCGTCTCATATCCCGAAGACCCGCCCTGCTTCTTCTAATCGCTTTAGACACCACTCTGATTGCTTCACCCTGTCCAACAAGTCTTTTTTTAATTTCTTCTTCCATAGAAAGAAGCCGTTCGGTCTCCTCTTCTCTGAGTCTTTTTAGAGGAATCCCCGTCCAGAGCGAGATAACTTCTCTTATATCTTCTTCGGTAACCTCAACTCTCTGAAGCGCACCGTACTTTCCCCAATCTTCCAAACTCTTCTCCAATTTACCTTCAATCTCATCTCTTCTATCCCGCAGCTCTATTGCGACTTCATATTTTCCCTCTTCTCTGGCTCTAAGAAGTTCTTCCTTAACTTTACGCAGTTCTTCCTCAAGTGATACAATTTCATCGGGAACTTTTGTCTCCCTTAACCTAACCTTGGCTCCCGTTTCATCCAGAACATCAATCGCTTTATCAGGAAGATTTCTGTCTGCTATATATTGACAGGAAAGTTTCACCGTTGCCTTAACTACTTCATCAGTATACGTAACTTTATGGAAATCTTCATATTTACGCTTGATGCCATTTAGTATATCGATTGTTTCATCTATTGTAGGCGGATCAATA
>CAZALG010000303.1:0-2576 GCA_964485935.1 uncultured bacterium
TTCTGCGGACTTCGATGACATCCGAAAAATAGAGAAAACGATAAATCAGGTAGATGGGTAAAGAACAGTCAACCCATCCCCCCCCATACACTCATTATCTCATTTATTTAAATTTAAACGACTTATCACACTAATAACACGGATTCCATTTTGACTCAAGATTCAAGACTCGCGACACATGACTAACAAAGTTCCTTAAATTTCTGTTCAACTAACATCAATCTCTCGCCGTAATTGGGAATACTTTCAAGGTGAATGTGCTTTATTTCATTCGCTGAACTTTCCGTCAAATTTCTCATCTCTAAACATAATATCATCTCCTGCGCCCCAAGGGCTGCTGCATTGCCAACCTGTATTATCTTATCAGGCGAGATATCGGGAACAAAACCGATTATTTTTGCGTTTTCTTTGTCTATGTAAGTGCCAAATGAACCTGCGAGATAAACCCTGTCTAAATCATCCGTAGTTAAATTTGCTTCTTCTAATAATGCTTTTATACCGAGGGATATAGCCGCTTTGCTCCACAAAAGCCCACTCTCACCTTTTATGTCCAATTGGGTGATTTTAATATTGTCTGTAACCACAAAATCTTTTCTATCCTTAAGGTATCCATCCTCATTCATTAAATCGTTTTTAATTAGCTCACCTAAAATATCGATTATGCCCGAACCGCAAATGCCGATCGGCTTGGCATTACCGATTGTCTCGAAGCGAATTTTTTTGTTATCAATACTAAACCTGCTAATCGCACCTGGCACTGCGGGCATGGGTTCCAAAGCAGGACCTGCTGCGCAGGAAGTGGCAATAATTCCCTTACCGGTTTTTAAAACCACCTCACCATTTGTACCGATATCAATGCACATTATATTTTCCTTCGAACTGTCAAATAACCCACATGAAAGACTAACAGCAAGTGCGTCAGCACCAACATGAGAACCAATCAAAGGAGGTCCATAAACTTCGGCATTTTTGTTTATATCAAGATTGAGCTCGGAGGCTTTCACCTTTAAAGGAATTGTACCTTCATCTGTTTCCGTAACGGATTTAAATGGACTAACTCCGATACTCTGAACATCGAGTCCAAAAAATAAATCTCGCATGGTACTATTGCCTACGACGACAAACTCATAGATATTTTGCCCCTCTGTAGGCATTTTCTGAATTTCTTCGTTTATCTTTGATATTAAAATAGATTGTAGTTTACCGGGGTTCTCCCCGTCAAACTTAATTCTACTTATGACGTTGCTGCCTCCCAACCTTTTCTGCGGATTCTCGAAAGCAGAAGTGTGTACAATATTCCCTTTCTCAAGATTAATTAAATGTAACACAACTGTAGTTGTTCCAATATCAGCCGCGATGCCAAATATACCGCCTTTATAATCATCGATTTCGCTTTCACCCAAGAAAACCTTATTGTCTTTTCTTTTCGCATGCGGATTCAAACAGATTTCTTTTCTCTTTTCTCCGTGAGTAAGGATATTGGTTATAAAGCCCGCCTGCACTACACTTACAAAGATATCATATCCATCATTTTCAATCACCGCCTGGCAGGCTAATCTCTCATCTTTTTCTAATTTTTCTTCTGCTTTTGTCCTATCATTCAGAGCCTCGATGCCTTTTTCTATTTTAACCTTGCACTCTCCGCATATGCCAAGTCCTCCGCATCCTGCATTTATTGGAATTTGCAAATCCCGAGCAATCTCTAGTATGGTTTGACCCTTCTTTAGCAGTTTATCTTTATTAAATTGCGGAAAATAAATTCGATTTTTCATTTTTTTATCTTTTATATTAATAAAAAGAAACAAAAAAGCAATTAAAGCTAATTGTTGGAGTCAAGCCCCAACGCTACTTAAACCTTGAAAATGAGTAAGGAGTGCTGTTCAGGAAAATACCTTGGAGCTCGAACGGGCACGGTTTTTCTATTTCCTCTCCTTTAAATCCCAAAAGTGAGGGGGTACCGTTCATAAAAAATGCCTCGCAGACTGAGCGGGCACGGACTTTTTACGGAGTAAAAAGGAGCGAAGTCGAGAGACAAGAAACAATTTCCTCGCCGGGGAAATTGATTTCGGTTTTTTAGAAAGGTATACCTGAACAACACCCGCAGGGGAAGCTGACTGCGGTTTTTTAGAAAACCATACCTGAACGATACCCGCAGGGGACAACTGACTGCGGTTTAAAAAAAATAGGTTTAAAGCCTTCCGGCCTTAAACCTATCATATTTTAACGTAAGCTCTAAAGCTTATTTCATCAAGTCTCTTATGAAGCCCTGCAAATCCTTAGAACTTATTTTTGTTGTATTCTTTTTCTTCTGAAGATCCTTGATATACTGCATTACCAGTTGAGTAACCACTGCACCCGGCCTCGGATAAGCTGCTACGATATAATGAGGAGTAGGTTTTGTTTCACCTGCCTCTATCTCCAGTTCGGCTCTTAAGTTATCCGGAGATATCAATGAATTCGCATAATCGAAGATAACCTTGTCCATCGCCTTATATACTTCTTTACTTTCTTTTTCAAGGCCGTAATAGTCGAGAAGTTCTGCAAAAACATAATTGGAAGTTGTATAAACGTCCTGC
>CAZALG010000304.1:0-2564 GCA_964485935.1 uncultured bacterium
AGGCAGCTTATCCAGAAATCCTGTAGGAATAGGTTTAGGCGGACTATCGGGCAGACGTTCCAGAATTTTACTACTGGCATATACGAATATATCATCGTAAGTTATATTTTTTATTTTTAGTTTATATTCTCCCGGCTTTACAGTGGTCGGCTGAGTGTATGAATTATTGTCTAATTCGAACGCATACTGTTTATCTGTTACATCGGAAACTGAAATACGCGATTCTTTTCTAACTTTAAAAGGAACGGAAACTGTTTTACCCGGGGAGATATACACAGGTAAAGGGTCTTCTAAAGATAAAGGTAAAAGTCTTAAAACGAGACCCGCAACTTCCGGGGATTGATCGTTTATAAGCAACTTAAGGCTTCTGACTGAGTTATTGGAAAGCGGAATAGAAGGAAATTGTATACGGGGCAGACCTGAATATAAACGTTCTTCCTCTTCGGTAAAAATCTTTTCAGCTAAACCTTTAACCATTGAAACCAGGGAAATATGATAAATATTTAAAGTAAGAATGCCTTTATTTTTAGGATACAGCTGTAATTTGTGTAATCCCCGGCTTAAATTTATAGAACCCTTTCCGGGTACACTCTTCGGAGAACGGTAATTAGGAGGTTTAGTAACGAAATATTTTTCTATTTTCCAGCTTGCTTCCAAACCCATAGGATTTATCTCATACCTTCCCGGTGTTTCAACCCATAAATATAGGCTCATAGACGCCAGAAGATTAAATCTTCTGTAAAATTGTCTGGTACTTGTCAATGTGTCTACCTGCATATCGTGAATTTTATAATCATACGTACGATCGCTACGAAATAATACCCCCGAAGTTCCGAGTTGATCCCCGGGTGACCCGGTATGTAGTGAAGAAAGCCAGTAGCGTCCGGTCGTGTCGACACTAAGAGATGCGTTTAACTTTTCGAGCGTTTGTAGCTTAAACCTCTGCCCTTTTTCTCCGAATACTCTGACAATATAATAGGGGGTTGTGTTACTATGAAGGTTAATAATACATCTTGGGTCGTTTAACTTCACGTGTATGGAATCTCTTCGCGTAACAGACTGATAAGGATTACTATAACTAAAAGGACTTACTTCGATATTTAATAGAACTTTTTTCTCTGTTTCCAGTAATATCTTCGTAACTTCAGAGGAAACAAGATATTGATTATACCCTAGAGGAGAAACCTCATCGAGCATAACTCCTGTAGTGGCAATCTTCGGTGTTCCCCAGACTACATAAAGCGGATTTTCGGAAGTTTTCTTAGACCAATTAGCCTGTTCTCCTCCATAGGCGGTAAGCAAATATAATCCCGGGTCAACTCTAACAACCATCTTAAAGCATTTGAGAAGAGTTTCTTCGGTGGGATAACTCTTGGAAGTTGTTACTTTCGTATCCAACCTCCAATTCCCGTCTTTCCAGAGTTCGAGATCGGATATATTCCTTCCGACAGCCTCTATCTGTAAAGTTGTAATCGTATCGATCTCAATCCAATAGGAAGCCTGCTGTAGATCAAGAAGCTCCGTTTTGTGAATTTTATATGGAATTAAATACTTTGGTCCTTTCTCATTTATTTCTTCAAACGAGAAAACCTTAACAGTAGCTTTACTTCTACCCTTTGTATGCGAACGCGCCTCTATTTTATACTCACCTTTCTCCAGAAAAAGATCCAACCTACCGTTTCTTTCACCAGCCAATCCATCAATAGCACCGGGGCCGTTTTTTTTGTCCCAAATCTGGACGGAAGTCCCCTCTTCGTTAAAAGATTGTATGGAATATTTCCCCCATTTATTGGTCTTAAAAACAAAGGAGTGCAAACCTTTTCCGTCGAAAGTCTTTTGTAGTATTTCTTTTCCTTGGATTGTTAGGGTACAAACAAAAAACAAAAATAAAACGACTTGGGAAAAAACTGTATATCTTCTCACACTTACCTCCCTGAAAATAATATTATAAAATCAATACCTATAGTTTAAAATCCGAGTACATCTTTTCCGATCTGAATTTTTCCTAAGGCAAAAAACCCCTTAATATATAAAACTATCATACGAAATTTTAAGCCATTCGTCAAGGTTTTTTAATGGAATTTTATGGGAGAGTTTTTGCACATGGTGGTACAGTAAATTAAATATTGTGTTGGTTAGATAGCGAAAAAGTTAATTGCCTATTTTTTAAAACGAAGTTCGAACCGGTTTTTTATATTCAAAGAGGAGCTGTCCCTTAGTTTATTTGTTTTTATTCCATGACAAATGAAGGATTAATTCTTCATTGAAAAAGTCGGGAATTTATTTAAAATTTCACAGAGCGTTTTAAAATAAATTGAGCGAAATAATTCGTAAAAAAGATAAAAAGACGGCACCATATGACACTATTACCATACAAAATTTACACCAATAAATAAAAAAGGCTTGTTAATTCGGGAAAAGTTATTATTATAGAAGTCTATATCGGATTTAGTTTAATTTAATAACAAAAAACCAAGATTTTAATATAGTATATTTGTTATCTTTTTTTAGTACACGTAAACTATGTTAGATCAGAGAGGAAATAAATCATGAAATCTTTTAAA
>CAZALG010000305.1:0-2554 GCA_964485935.1 uncultured bacterium
TGTTTCTTCTTTTATAAGATTATTTTCCAACCCCATAATAGTAGTCCATATTTTTGCTATTGAGCCCGGAGGATATTCCCCCGCTATCACTCTGTCCCAGAGAGGCGCATTTTCATTATTACGCAGCGAATCCCATTCAATATTTGAGATCCCTTCTGTTAGTTTATTTGACTTATATCCGGGTTTTGAATAATAGAGAATAATTTCCCCGTTTTTCGGGTTCATAGCTACACATGCTCCGCTCTCAAACTCTGAAAAAAGAGAATCTGCATAAAGTGTTAACGGTTTTGAAATTGAAAGATGAACATTAAAACCTCGTTCCGGAAATTTACCGTAAGAATCATCGAACCTTCTTACAACTACTCCCCTTGCGTCAACTTCATAAATAGAAGCGCCTTTTTTACCCCTGAGAAATGACTCATATTCTAATTCGACCCCTTTCTTACCTACTATATCTCCCATCATATAATCACCGGTAAATTTTTCCAATTCTTCTCTGGTAATTTCCCCAGCGTAACCCAATAGATGTGAAAAGATTTTATCGTTTTCATAAAAACGCACAGGCTCCGTAATAAGTCTGACTGAAGGAAAATCTTCTTGTTTCTCTACTATTTTTGATGTAGCTTCAAAAGAAAGTCTTCTTATCCTGCAGGTTCTAAAATTTGGATTTATCCTCTTTAACAAATCATTCCTTTTTATCCCAAGTGCTCCACACAGTCCTTTAACTCCAAGCGAATCAAGATAGTAAGGATATATAATTAAAGAATAAGAAGGTCGGGATTCTGCTAAGACCTCACCTTCCCTTGCCAAAATTTTTCCTCTCGGAGGAATAATCAGATCTCTCCTTATTCTATTTCTTTCTGATAAACCTCTGTAATAATTTTTTCTGATTAACTGAAGCTGAAATAGCCTTAAAGTAAGAGTTAACAAAATTAATAAAATTAGTATAACCGGAGCTCTTTTCATTTTTCAGTCTTTGCATCGCTTTATAAAGTATAGAATAACTAATCCAACTGCGCTATTCAATATAGCTTCAGGGATTAAGTGGGTAAAAATTAAATAGAACACCGAAATTATTTTATCGACTTCAATAATAACCTGCACAAGACCAACAAACAATACGGTACAAAATAACAAAATAAGAGAATTATATCTAAATTTAAATATTCTTTTTTCGATTAAACTTAAGCCGAAAGTGACGGAAGTAAAAATTAAAGGATATGTGCCTGTAAAAACCGGCAAATAAATTTCATATAGAAATCCAAGAAAAAAACCTGTTATTAATCCGTACAGCGGCTTCCAGTACAAAGTCGTAAAATATAGCAAAATAATTATAGGCTTTAATGAAATACTTCCAATTAAAATAAATTTTTCAACATTTAGAGATAAGAAAAAAGCCAGCAAAGATATAAAAATCAAAGCAAAGATTCTCATTTTTCTATAACAAAAACCACGTTAATCCTGTTTAAATCTTCAAAAGGTTCTACCTCAATTTCTAATGAGTAATCATCCACTTTTTTTCTCGCGCGAGTAATTATACCCACAGGTAATCCTTTCGGAAAAACCGAACCTTTTCCTGAAGTCACAAGAGTGTCGCCTTTCTTTAAATCTGCGTACTGCGGAACACCCTCAATAAAAAACTTTTTGTTCCACTTAAGAATCCCTTCTATACTACTCCTTGTATCTTTTACAGAAATCGCAGAATTGTAATTCTTTAATGTTTGAACAACAGAATTGTTTTTACCTGATTTTAAAACTTTTCCAACAATACCATTAAAACTTATAACAGCAGCATTCCTCTCTATACCTTCGGAGGCTCCTCTATCTATTTGATAAGACAGGTTAACTTCCTCCAGCGTTCTTCTTTCAATCTCTGCGGGAATTATTCCTTTCGGATAATTAAATTTAAATTCTATAATTTTCTTTAACTCCTGATTTTCTTTTTTCAACTCATTATATACCTGTTTTTCGTACGAAAGTACCGCAATTTTCTCAAGTAATCTTGCGTTTTCTTCTTTCAAGTCGTTATTCTGCAAAAACTTAGAAAAAAAGTTATGGAAATCGAGACAGAAAAAATTATAACATTTATTACCCAGTTTAATATCAGTAAATCCGTCAAGCAACAAAAGGGACAAAGAGATAAAAACAAATAAAAGATAAACCCGCAGGATCCTTTTTTCCACTATAAAGATTCCATCAATAAATTTCTATTTTCCTCAATATTATCAAGAATAATACCCGCGCCTAAAACTACGGATTTTAGAGGGTCCTCTGCAATTTTTACTTTTAAATCCGTTTCTTCCTGTATCATTTTATCTATCCCTCTTACCAATGCTCCCCCGCCTGTAAGGAATACGCCTTTTTCAACTATATCGGAAGCTAATTCAGGAGGTGTTTCAGATAAAGCTTTTTTCATTGCATTTTTTATAAGACCAAGAGCTTCTTTCATCGCCTCATAAACTTCATTTGTTTTTATTTTAATAGATTTCGGCAGCCCATCAACAAGATCACGCCCGCTTATTTCCATCTCCCTATCCTCCGCTGTAGTCACAGC
>CAZALG010000306.1:0-2549 GCA_964485935.1 uncultured bacterium
ATGTAGATCACGGTAAAACAACTTTACTCGATTATATAAGAAAAACACAGGTAGCTAAGCAAGAATCAGGCGGAATTACACAGAAAATCGGGGCATATCATATAGACTACAACGGCCACAAAATAACATTTATCGACACTCCAGGTCACGAAGCATTTACCTCCATGAGGGCTAGAGGTGCTAATGTTACCGACATTGTTATTCTGGTAGTAGCGGCTAATGAAGGAGTAAAATCACAAACAATCGAAGCAATTAATCACGCTAAAGCTGCTAATGTACCAATTATTGTAGCTGTTAACAAAATAGATCTACCCTCTGCCAATCCTAGTAAAGTACTGGCTGATTTGGCTGAAAAAGATGTAGTGTCTCATGAATACGGTGGAAATGTAATCGCTGTAAATATTTCCGCAATAAAAGGCGAAGGAATAGATGAATTGCTAGATGCTACTATTCTGCAATCCGAAGATATGGATCTAAAAGTTCCTGTAGAGGGACCGGGCAGCGGCATAATATTGGAAACTCGCATCAGAAAAGGAATCGGTAATGTAGCAACCGTTGTTGTAAAAGAAGGACAAATAAAAGTCGGAGACTCCTTTGTCGCAGGTTCGACATCAGGGAAAGTACGATTAATTCTTGATGAACATGATAAAAGATTAAAAAAAGCCTGGGTTTCGCAAGCCATACAAATATCACAGTTTGATTTGCTGCCTAAAACGGGTGATATATTTAAAGTCGTTAAAAATAAAAAAATAGCAAGAGATATCTCCGCGGGAAGAAAGAGTTCTAAGATAGAAAATAAAGTAAAAACAACAGTAAGTCTTTCAAACCTTTATGAAAAAATAAAAGAAGATAAAAAACAAAGCTTAAAATTGGTAATAAAAGGCGATGACGCCGGTTCCGTTGATGCTCTAAAAAATTCAATCGAAAGTTTACCGAAGGAAAAAGTTCAGATTAAAGTTATTCATTCAGGCATAGGTCCAATAACAGAAAACGATGTAATGCTTGCCCACGCCTCTGAAGCAATCATTATTGGTTTTAAAGTTAAATCATACCCCCAGACAAAAGAAGAAGCAAAGAAAAGAGGAGTAGAGATAAAGACCTACGATGTTATCTTTGAAATAACTGAAGATATTAAAAAAGCTATGCTCGGTTTACTCAAACCAGAAAAAGAAGAAGTTAAATGCGGAGAGATAGAAATTAGAAAAATATTCGAAGGTTCCAATATCGGTAAAGTAGCCGGATGTTTTGTACTTTCTGGAGAAGTCCATAACAACGACATCGCTTACCTTTTAAGAGATAAGAGAGAATTAACTAAAACCAAAATTGCAACTCTTAAAAGATTTGAGAAAGACGTAAAATCTGTGGAAGGGGGATACGAATGCGGAATAAGGCTCCAGGATTTTGACTCTTTCAAAGAGGGAGACATTATAGAAAGCTATAAAGTAATCGAGAAGGAGACAAAACTTTAAAAGGAAATGTTCGTCGGTATAGGCAAAGTTGAAATTTTCCTTCCCGGATTAAATTCCCTGAAATCTAAAAGAAGAATTATTAATAGTATTAAGGTTAAAATCCGGTCTAAATTTAATGTGGGAATAAGCGAAATTGATTTTTTGGATAAATGGCAACGCGCACTCATAGGTATTGTAGCTGTATCAAACGATTCTAAATTCTTGCAGTCTTCTTTTAACAAGATTGTAGAACAGATTAAGGACTTTAGAGACATTAACATTTTAGATTGGAGTATAAAAATAAACAATGACTTTGAGACATAAAAGGGTAAATTCATACATAATGAAAGCAATCCCTGAAATTATAGAAAAAGAGGTTAAGGATCCGAGACTTGGTCTCGTTACTATAACATCCGTAGACAGCAGTCCAGATCTAAAACACGCAAACGTTTACTTTACAGTACATGGCGGAGAGAAATCTGGCAAATCAAACAGTGAAGTCCTTAACCACGCGAGCGGATTTATTCAGCATGAACTTTCCAGACGTATTAAGATGAAAAACACACCTATACTTACTTTTAAATTTAGACCCATAACAGAAAAAGCACAAAGAATTGAAGAACTTTTAAACGAAGAAAAAGAGGATATCAAGTGAAAAAGAGTTGGCAAAAAGCTTTAGAATTAATAAATAAAAACAAAAATTTCCTGATCGTATCCCATAAGAACCCGGATGGCGACGCTCTTGGTTCTGAAATCGCACTTGCTATGGCATTAATGAAATTAAAGAAAAACGTTCATATTTACAATCAAGATCCGCCTCCCGAGAGGTATTCAAAATTTCCAAAAGCTTCTTTGATTCAAACAGAAAAGAAAAACTTTAAAGAAGATGTAACTATTTTTGTTGACTGTGCAGAAGCAAACCGTATAGGAAAAATAAAAGAAAATATCGATTTTTCAAAACCTTCTATAAATATCGATCATCATATCGGAAATACAAAATTCGGAACGGTAAATATCATAAAACCCGATTATTCATCAACAGCGGAAATTATATATCAGTTTATAAAAAATGAAGTCCCGATGGATAAAGAAATTGCCACA
>CAZALG010000307.1:0-2541 GCA_964485935.1 uncultured bacterium
AAAGGATTACCTTACGTAATAGAAGAAAATTGTACAGCCTGCGGGATTTGTGTCGAAACCTGTCCAAGAGGACTTTTTGAACTTATTCCCAAAGACCAGGATATATACATAGCCTGTCGTTCTTATGACGACGCCAAAACGGTTAAACAGGTCTGCTCTCGGGGATGTATTGGGTGTACTCTTTGCACAAGAGTAACAGAAGATGAAATAATAAAAATGGACGGCAAACTCGCAAAGATACAATGGAACAAAATAAAAGAGAATAAATTATTAGAAGCAGCTCTAGAAAAATGCCCTTCAAATACTTTCGTAAGAAGGTCGGAATTAAGAAAAAAAGCAAAAAGTCAACAGGCTAAGATAAATGCTTAACAAGAAAGAATAAAAGGGGAAAAATGTACAGATATTTACTTATAATTGGAGATTTTAGGGTACCTGCTTACGGGGTCATGGCAGTAATAGGATATCTTACCGGGATGTATTTCATAAATAAAGAAGCAATCAGAAACGAAATACAACCCATAATGATACAATCTCTTTCCATGTGGGTTATAGTCGGAATGCTTGTAGGCGCCAGAGTATGGTATGTATGGGAAAATTGGTTCCAGTTCGCTCCTAATCCTCTTACTATTTTTAAATTGTGGGAAGGAGGAATGGTATTTTACGGTGGTTTTATTGGCGGTTTTGCAGGAGGAATACTTTTCATGAAAATAGCAAAATTGCCTTTGGCTAAAGTTATGGATATTATGGCACCCGGTATAGCAATAGCAATTGGAATAGGCAGAATAGGTTGTTTTTTAAACGGTTGCTGCTACGGAAGAGTCACGGATTGCCGGGTAGGAGTCAGCTTTCCCGCGAGATGGACTCCTCCGGTATACTGGGATCATTTACAACGAGGTTTAATTTCCGACGGCGCTGCACACAGCCTGCCAGTTATTCCAACGCAACTAATATCTGTCTTAAATTTATTGATTATTTTTGGAATATTATGGAAAATAAGAAAAAATAAAGTTTTTAACGGATTTCTTTTTACTCTATTCATAGGTCTCTACGGACTCCACCGATTTATAATCGACTTTTTCCGGCAATATTCGGGAAATGCGTTGATTCTCAAATACCTTACTCTTTCACAAGTCTTAAGTACATTAATGATGGTTACTTCTATAGTCGTTATATTAATTGGTCTAAGAAGAAAATAAAATCTCTGACTTTTCTGCGAATTTTTATCCTCTGTGTTCTCTTAAAAACAAAGGGGTTGTGGTTGGGCTTTGTGTTCTCTGTGCTCTCTGTGGTAAAAAATGAAAAGGGTCTAATTTTTTACTTGACAAAAAATTCTCTTTGCATATAATGGGGGAAATACCAGGCAAGTAAGGGTAAATACTATCATATTTTAAGGTTAAGGATTATCAAGGGGGTGACTTTAGAAATTGTATTATTGGAGATAATTAAGTTGATTTTCATACTCAAAAAGAGTCTATCTTGATAGAGGTATTAATTCAAAATAACGTATATTGTTTTATTGATTATTTAACATTTCGGTCTTCGATTGTAAATCGTTTTGCAACCCTTAAAAAAGGAGGCTTTAATGAAAAGTAGGAGAAGGGGAAATAATTTGTTACCCAGGTGGCTTATCCTGTTTATTTTGTCTTTATTGATTTTTAATCTAAATACGAAAGCGGCGGTTACCGGAAAGATCGCCGGCGTTGCTGTTGATGCCCAAACAGGTGAGGGGTTACCGGGTTCAAACATTATTGTTGAAAATACCGATAGAGGTGCAGCAGCAGACGCGGAAGGTTATTACTACATATTGAACCTTACACCAGGAACTTATAATGTTCAGGCAAGAATGATGGGATATGAATCAATAACAAAGACAGAAGTACTTGTAAGCGCTGGGCATACCACTCCTCTTAATTTCGAACTGACGTCCACCATCATAGAAGGCAAAGGTGTAACGGTAAAGTCTAAAAGTGAATTGATCAAAATGGATATTTCATCAAGTTCGGTATCTGCAGGGGCGGAAGAAATAAAGGCAGTACCGCTCATTACCGATGTAAAAGATTATCTCAATATGCAGGCGGGTGTAGAAGGTTGGGAAATCCGAGGAGGCAGCAGGGACCAGACTCAATTAATGACTGACGGTTTATTTTTGGTCGATAACCGGGTAAATGAGCCTATAATGACACCAAATCTAAGCTCCGTAAAGGAAGTACAGTTGCTTAAAGGTGGTTTTACTGCCGAGTATGGTAATGTTCGTTCAGGTGTAGTTAATATTATTACTAAAGAGGGATCTAGCGATGCTTATCATGGTTCAATTGATTTTCGATACACTTTAGCTCATCAGAAGCATGAAGGCCCTTCTATATTTAGCCCGGATAATTACTTTTTAACAATGTACACTGATGAAACGGATAGCGTTTGTTGGCTTGGTCCCAGCAGATATCTGGATACACTCGGTGAATATAGGATAAAAACATACTACGTTGACACTTTTGGTGTTTATCATAAAAGTCCAGTTGGTCTGGATACTTTCACTGTATATAT
>CAZALG010000308.1:0-2537 GCA_964485935.1 uncultured bacterium
AGATATATATTAAAGAGCTTTGCAATCATCATAGGAATCATATCTTTTGTATTACTCGCTTATTATTTCTATGGACCCCAGATAGTTTTATTAATATACAAAAAACAAGAATTCACGGTATCAAGATTAGACACTACTTTATTAGCTCTTGTTTATTCATTTTATTTTCTAGGCCTTCATCTTACTAAGATATTGATGGCAAGGAAAACTCCGGGATATTCATCCCTATCTTTAGCGATAGGAATTACCGGAATGTTTGTCGTACTCCTGCGTCTCGATCTTCCTCCTTTTAAATTGGTAGGAGTTAGCCTGCTGGTATGCAATTTTCTATATTCCATAATTCAAGGAATTTTCTTTCTGATTATTAAAACTAAAAAGGTGAAAGAAAACCGTAGAATTTAAACCAAATATTTTTATCTAGTATTCTTTGTTTTTTATAATTTTTTTATAAATTTCACGATGCTCTATAACAAGCTTTCGTGCAGACCAGTTATTAACAACTCTTTCCCTTGCGACTTCCCCTTTTTTCTTTAGTAAATCGGTATCCTTAAGAGCTAAATCGATTTTTTGTGCTATATCATCCGGATTTCCGGGATCCATTAAAAAACCAACATCTTCATCGATTATCTCCGGTAATCCTCCTACTCTGCTGGCTGCGATAGCCTTTCCACATGCCATCGATTCAAGAGCGGCAATAGAAGTCGCTTCCATAATTGAGGGGATAACGATCAAATCTGCTGAAATAAGCACTCCTGGCATTTTCTCATTGGGAACAGATCCTAAAAAGATTACCTTATCTTCTATCCTTAATTCTTTAAGTCTTTTTTCTATCTTTTGCCGCAGAGGACCGTCTCCCGCAATTACTAATCTAATATTTCTCTCCGCAGAAATTTTGGGCATTGCTTCTATTAAGAAATGAACCCCATTTTTTCTCACAAGGCGTCTTGGACAAACCAGCAGATATTCATCTTTATTTTTGTCGATAGCCGGCTTTCTTTCCGGAGAAAACAATTCAGTGTCTACAGGATTGGTAAGAGCTTCTATTTTTCTATCGGGAACCAAACCTCCCGCAATATTTCCAATCTCTTTACTCGCGGCAAAAACATAATCGGCTCCTTTTATTCCCCATTTAAGATATCTCTTGAACATAATTTTATTTGAGACTTTTATAAAATGAGAACTATGTAAAGTTAGAACAAAAGGTTTATTTTGAAGAAGCTTTGCAAACATGCAGGGTAATATCGACGCAATATCATGTCCGTGAACAAGATCCGCTTTTTTTGAACTTTTCAAGAAAACAATAAGAGAAAAGATAGTCGTCAAAAACCAACCAAATAAATTCTTCCCGAAAAAAGGCGTTCTTCTTATTAAAATATCATCATAAATTTCAGTTTTGGAAGTTCTAAGAGAATTAGAAGTAACGACTTCAATCTTATCCCCCAACCTTGTAAATCCACGCGCGAGATTCAAAATATGTACTTCCATGCCCCCCACCTCCGGATAGAAATACATTCCGTTAAATACAATCCTCATCAAGTTATATTACCTTTTTAAAAAATTCTTCAATTGCCTTTAAAATTCTATCACTAGCCTTCCCATCACCATAAGGATTTTTATTTTTTATCATTTTCCTTCGTTTGCTTGTATTATCGAGTAATGATGTAACTTCTTCTATTATTTTATTTTCATCCGTTCCCAAAAGTTTAGCTACCCCAGCTTCGACTCCTTCCGGACGTTCTGTTTTATTTCTCAAAATAAGAACCGGAACCTTAAAAGAAGGCGCCTCTTCCTGAATACCCCCCGAATCCGTCAAAACAATGTAAGATTTCGACAAAAGAAAAACCATATCTTTATAGTTAACAGGATCAATCAATTTCACATTTCTCAAACCACCAAGAATTCGATCAGCCGGTTTTTTAACATTAGGATTAGGATGCACAGGATAAATAATAACAACATCTTGTCTCTCTGCTATCTTTTTAACAGCTTTAAATATATTTTCAACCTGCTCTCCGAAACTTTCTCTTCTATGACAGGTAAAAAGAATTAATTTTTTATCCTTTGGTACTAACTTCTTTATATTTTTTTCCGGTTTAGTATTATTTATAATCCACTTAAGAGAATCTATTCCGGTATTCCCGGTCACATATATTTTTTCCTTAGGTACGCCACATTCAACTAAATTATTTTTCGACCACTCTGTCGGAGGAAAAAGCAAATCGCTAATGTCATCGATAAAAATTCTATTTAATTCCTCCGGGAAAGGCTGATATTTATCAAACGTTCTAAGACCCGCTTCAATGTGCCCAACAGGTATCTTTTTATAATAAGCGCACAATGCAGCAACAAAACTGGTAGTGGTGTCACCTTGAACAAGTAAAAGATCTATTCGCTGCTCATCCAAAATATTTTTCATCTTTTCAATCAGATTTTTTGTAATATAAAACAAATCTTGATTCTTTTTCATTATGTTAAAATCTACGTCAACATCTAATTGAAATGTTCGAACAACCTGATCTAACAATTCTCTATGTTGA
>CAZALG010000309.1:0-2515 GCA_964485935.1 uncultured bacterium
TTTCATCTTTTGCATCTGAAATAACTCACAATAACAATCTTCAGTTAAATGATTCGGAATACTTCGAAACCCGTGGTTTGAATGTACTGGTTTACAGCAACTGGTATAATGAAAACTTTGATGATTCGAAAATGAGCGGAATCGAAATTATTCATCATGAAGTAAGAACTGCCACTAATGGCGATGTAAGATTAGAACCAACACCCGAACAGTGGGATCCTTTTCCCAATCTAATAGAAAGAAAAATAAACAAAAACGAAAATAGTATCGAAGTATTTTTAAACTATCCTGATTACGATTTTGAATTCATGATAAACGCAACCGCAAAAGACGGCGGAATCCTTCTTAGCATCCATCTCGATAAAGAACTTCCAAAAGAACTCGAAGGAAAAGCTGGCTTCAATCTTGAATTTCTACCATCGGCATATTTCAAAAAAGCATATATAATGGACGACAAAAGCAACATTTTTCCCCTCTACCCCACCGGACCGATGAAAAAAACACAATCTGGTGAAATAGAACCCGAACCGATAGCTAGAGGCAAACAACTCACTATTGCTCCCGAAAACCCCGAAAGGCGCATAACTATAAAGAGCAAAAATAATGAACTTCTACTTTATGACGGTCGTAACAAAGCACAAAATGGATGGTATGTCGTGCGCAGTCTTATCCCCATTAATAAATCCGGCAAAGTAATCGAATGGTTCTTAACAGCCAACACTATTCCAGATTGGATACGAGAACCGGTTATAGGTCATTCACAACTCGGATATCACCCAGGGCAAAAAAAGATTGCGGTAATAGAACTGGATAAAAATGATACGCCTCTTAAAACAGCCCATTTACTAAAAATAACAGAAGAAGGAAAATTAATAGAAAAACATAAAAGCGAAATAAAAAAATGGGGAAAGTATTTCCGGTATAATTATTTTACGTTCGATTTTACATCTATAAAAGAGGAAGGATTGTACTTAATAGAATATGGGAAAGTACGAACAAAACCCTTTAGAATCGCAAAAGATATTTACCGGGATGCATGGCATCCTACTTTGGATATATTTTTCCCGGTACAAATGGACCACATGTTGGTAAATGAAGCCTATAGAGTATGGCACGGAGCTTCACACTTAGATGACGCCCTCCAGGCCCCGGTTAATCATAAACATTTTGACCTCTATGCACAGGGACCTACAACCGATACTCCTTATAAACTGGGAGAACATATTCCCGGTTTAAATATAGGAGGCTGGTTCGATGCCGGCGATTACGATATCCGTACTCAAACGCATTATTCCACTGTAACAAATTTAGTTCTAGCATGGGAAACATTCCATCCGAGGAGGGATGAAACAACCATATACCAGAAAAAACGTTATGTTGACATTCACCATCCGGACGGAATCCCTGATATACTTCAGCAAATAGAACACGGTACACTGGCTCTCATCGCCCAGCACAGAGCAGTGGGACACGCTATACCCGGAATTATAGTACCCGATCTCTCTCAATATACCCATCTCGGGGACGCGGTAACCATGACGGATAACCTTGTATACAACCCCGAATTAGACAGTCTGGAATCTAACGGATACCAGAGCGGTACTCCTGATGACAGATGGGCATTTACAAGTAAATCAAGTGCCTTAAATTATGGTTCCGCAGCCGCACTGGCAGCAGCTTCCCGCGTCTTGCGCGGGTATAATGACAAATTGGCTGAGGAATGCCTGGCAACAGCCGAAAAAGTATGGGACGACGAACATAGCTTTGAATCCGATACATTTAGACATGGAAATACCACAGGGGGACCGCTGGAAGCAGAAGAGCTAAGGTGTGCAGTCGAACTTTTGATAACTACAAAAAATGATAAATATAAAAACATAATAAAAGATTTAATTGGAAAAATCGAAGAAAGAAGATTTATTTTTTATGCCTCTCTTCTTGTACGTGCGATACCCTACATGGATAAAACATACGAAAAAGAAATGAAAAATCTAGTAAAATCGAATTTAGAATTTATTAAAGGACTCGAGAAAGAGAATCCTTACGGAGTTCCTATTTCAACACGAGGCTGGGGGGGAAGCGGCTGGGCCATGTACTTTTCTATCGCCAACTATTTTTTTCATAAAGCTTTCCCCGAACTTGTCGATAGAGAATATACTTTTAGGGGATTAAACTATATCTATGGCTGTCATCCCGGTTCGGACATTTCCTTTGTTTCAGGTGTAGGAACAAACTCAAAAATGGTGGCTTACGGAAACAATAGAGCTGATTATTCGTTTATCGCGGGCGGCGTGGTTCCGGGAGTGATTATCCTCAAACCCGACTTCCCGGAAAACAAAGAAGACTGGCCTTTTCTATGGGGAGAAAACGAATATGTCATCGGCGGAGGAGCATCGTATATATTCCTCGTAAACGCGATAAATGATTTGCTGAATACCTCCGAAGATTAATTTCCAAAATTAATATCACGTTTATAATGAGAAAAAGTCTTGATTATTCAGGGGGTGGAGATATT
>CAZALG010000310.1:0-2506 GCA_964485935.1 uncultured bacterium
GATTTCCAGTGGTTATTACGTCGCAACCGTACTTTTTTAATTTTGAAGCGCTTTTTCTGGTTATGCCAAATCCTCCGGCTGCGTTTTCTCCGTTTACGCATATTAAATCGTATTTGTTTTCTTTTTTATATTCAGGAACTAATTTTGAAAGAATTCTGAGTCCCGGTTTGCCTACAACATCCCCAATAAAGAATACTCTCATTGCTTGTACACTCCTTTAAAGTCGAAGAGTAATGCTTCCAGTTTTAATTACTGTGCGTGACCCACAGCGCGGGTTTCTCTTATAACGGTAACTTTTATTTCTCCGGGATAACTCAAATTTTCTTCTATCTTTTTAGCAACTTTTGTAGCAATTTCCCTGGTTCCGTTATCGGAGATACTTTCAGGCTGAACAATGACTCGAACTTCTCTTCCTGCCTGTATCGAGTAAACTTTTTTTATCCCGTTAAAAGAGGACGCAATTTTTTCTAATTCTTCAACCCTTCTGATATAAGCTTCTAAAGTTTCTTTTCTCGCCCCTGGCCTTGCTCCTGAAATAGCGTCCGCCGCCTGCAGGAGAACGGCAAATGGGGTTTCGGGTTCTATCTCTTCGTGGTGGGCGGCGATTGCGTTAACTATCACAGGTGATTCACCGTATTTTCTTGCCGCACTTGCTCCAATATCTGCATGGCTTCCAGAGTAGTCCTGGCTCATTCCTTTACCAATATCATGTAATATCCCAGCTCTTTTTGCTGTTTCAATATCCAGACCCAGTTCTCCCGCCATTGCTCCCATCAGGTAAGAAACTTCTTTTGAGTGCTGCAACACATTTTGCCCATAGCTTGACCTGAATTTAAGTTTTCCTACCATTTTTACTAAGTCGTCATTTATTTTTGAGAGACCAACTTCAAAAATTGTATTTTCTCCAATTTCCAATATTCTGTCTTCAAGTTCTTCTTTTGTTTTTTCTACAATTTCTTCTATTCTGGCGGGGTGTATACGCCCATCTTTCACTAATTTTTCCAGAGAGACTTTGGCGATTTCACGTTTTATTGGATCAAAACAGGATAAAGTTACCGCTTCCGGAGTGTCGTCAATTATTACTTCAATTCCTGTTGCCTTTTCAAAAGCTCTAATGTTTCTACCTTCTCTTCCGATTATTCTACCTTTCATATTCTCAGATGGTAGAGATACTACAGAGACCGTAGATTCGGAGACGTTATCGATCGCGCAGCGCTGAATGGCTTCGGTTATAATTTTCTGGGCGGTTCTTTTTGCCTTTTTACTTGCTTCACTTATGATTTCGTTTTCGATTTGTATTGCTTTGTTTTCTGACTTTTTCTTTACTTCTTCCAATATTTCTTTTCTTGCGTCGTCTCTAGTCATCCTGGATACTGTTTCGAGTTTCTTGTTTGTTATTTCTACCAGATCGGTGTATTTTTTTCTTTTTAACATTATTTCTTCTTTTTGTTCTTGAACAGTTTTTTCTCGAGTCATTAAGTTTTTTTCTTTCTGAGAAAGAAAATTGCTGGTTTTTTTCTGTTCTTCTTCTTTTCTTTCTAATTCTTTTTCCCATCTGTCCAGATGCCTTTTTTGAGCTCGGGTTTCTTCAATAAATTCTTTCTTTTGAGCTCTTTTAAGTTGTTCTAATTTTTCTCGAGTTTTTTCTTCAATCTCTTTACTCTTCGTTTGCGCATTTTTTATCAACTTTTCAGCTTTTGTTTCCGCTGTCTGTATTTTTTTGTCAGTTTTAAATTTCTGAAGGAAATAACCGGCAGCAAGAAAAACAGCTGATATTACTACGTATAACACGATTATTATCGAATTCATTTGAAACCTCTCTTTCTGTTTTTCGAGAGGCAAAGGGAAAGAAGTGTTATTCTAAATCGCCTACATACCTTTTTAGTTTTTCAATCTCATCTGCAAGTGCAAAGTATTTATCTGCGATATTTAAAGCTGTCAATATTGCAATTGTGTTTTCAGAAGAGTATGGTTCTTCTTCTTTTATTTTTCTACCCAGTTCATCTACAAACATTGCAATTTTTAATGCTTCTTCTGGATTTTTATCCGTAATGAAAGAATATTTATTTCCTAAGATTTTTACTTCTACTTCTTTTCCCACTTAAAGCCTCTTTTTTAGTTCTTCTTCTATTTTATTTATCAGTTTTATAGCTTCTTCTTTCTTTTCTTTTTCTTCTTTCAGTTCTTTGTTTAATTGTGCATTTTGTTCTTTCAGTTCTTTTAGCGTTTTGATGCAATTTTTTACTATATTTGATAGGTAATCGAAGTCTACGTTGTTCATTCTCTTAAAACAGCCCCTATACTTTCCAGTTTTTTTGTTATCAGTTTGATGTCCCCTTCTATTTCGTCATCTTTGAGTGTTTTTTTTGGATTGTAAAACTCAAGACGAATCGTCATTGATTTTTTGTCTTTTCCGATTTTGTTGGCGTGATAAACGTCTATAAGTTTAATACGCGCTTTTTGCTTGGTAGAATGATCTAATAAAGTTTGGATTTCTTTAAAAGGT
>CAZALG010000311.1:0-2496 GCA_964485935.1 uncultured bacterium
CATTTTAATCGATTTAACCCAACCATTTTTATCTCCGGCAAATTCAACCGGATTAACGAGAAGGTCAAAAATCACTCCTTCTTCCTCCGCGTTCTCGATTTCTTCATTTCTCGCCGGCATTTCCTTGCGTGAACGCCTGTAAACTATATGAACTTCCTCCGCTCCGAGCCTTAAGGCACTGCGAGCAGAATCCATAGCGACGTTGCCACCACCTACAACCGCGACTTTCTTACCGACACTTATCGGAGTATCATACTCTGGGAATTTGTAAGCTTTCATTAAATTTATTCTTGTCAAAAACTCATTAGCAGAATAAACACCTAAAAGATTTTCCCCTTCTACACCCAGGAATCTGGGAAGACCTGCGCCTACTCCGAGAAATATTGCTTCGTATCCTTCATTGAAAAGCTGTTCTATGCTAATCGTTTTACCTATTATTACGTTACACTCAAGCTCGACACCCATTTTTTTAAGAGTCTCGACTTCCCGCCCTACAATTTCTTTCGGCAGTCTGAATTCCGGAATACCGTAAGCGAGCACTCCTCCCGGTTTATGCAGGGCTTCGAAAACCTTAACGTCATATCCCATTCTAGCGCAATCAGCAGCAACAGTCAGGCCCGCAGGACCGGAACCCACAACTGCAACTTTTTTACTTTTCTTTGCTCGAATTGCCGGTGCTTCCAATTCAGTATTGGCAGCTTCATAGTCGGAAACAAAACGTTCGAGACGCCCTATTGCTATCGGACTGCCTTTTACACCCAAAACACACTGAGCCTCACATTGATCTTCCTGGGGGCATACCCTGCCTGTCATGCGAGGCAGAATATCGTCTTCTTTTATTTTTTTTGCTGCTTCTACATATTTCGATTCAACAATTAATCTGATAAACTCGGGAATATTTATATCGACCGGACAACCTTGAACACAAAGGGGTTTAGGACACTGTAAACATCTCTCTGCTTCGCTCTTCGACTGCTCTTCGGTATAACCCAGAGCGACTTCATTAAAATTTTTTACTCTTTCTTTAACTTCCTGTTTCGGCATAGGCTCACGGGGAGCCTTTTGCTTCCTCTCATTCATTTACTTTTCGATTTTACAATTTTTATACAGGTCGAGAGCTTCTTTTTCCTGTTTCTCGTAAATAGAAAGGCGTTTTATAAGTAAATCGAAATTTACTTTATGACCATCGAATTCCGGTCCATCAACACACGCGAATTTGGTTTCTCCGTCGACTTCGACTCTGCATCCACCGCACATACCCGTAGCATCCATCATTGCAGAATTCAGAGAAACAATAGTTTTTACATTATATTCCTTTGTCATTTCTGAAACTTTCTTCATCATTATCGGGGGACCTACAGCAATTACAAGATCCATTTTCCTGCCCGCATTTTCAAGTTCCTGTAATTCATTGGTAGTGAATCCTTTTTTACCGTAAGAACCGTCATCGGTCAAAACATACAGTTCATCAGAACTTTTCCTCATTTCTTCTTCCAAAATAACATGTTCTTTATTTCTAAATCCTATTATGGCAATAACATAATTCCCTGCTTCTTTAAATGCTTTCGTTTCCGGATATACGATAGCGGTTCCTACACCTCCGCCTATTGTTACCACAGTACCGATTTTATCTACTTTTGCCGGATGACCGAGCGGTCCGACCACATCCGAGACGGAATCCCCCGCTTTAAGCTCCCCGAGCTTATAAGTGGTTTTTCCAACTTCCTGAACAAATAAAGTAATTGTTCCTTTGTCTTTATCCGCTTCCGCAATTGTAATAGGAATTCGCTCGCCTACCTCATCAACCTTTAAGACTACAAACTGCCCCGGCTGGTAGTTCCTTGGCACAAGCGGCGCTTCTATTACGAATTTATTCAAATTCGGTCCAATTTTTTCTTTTTCCAATATCTTATACATGCATAACTCCTATAATTGCTTTTCTTTATATACCTTAATTATTTGTTATTACGGGATATAAAAGTTTTTAAGATTCTAAATATACAATAATCAAGAAATTTGTCAATGGTACTTTTTGAACCTTACAGGTTCAAAAAGAGTCATGAGTCACGAGTCATCAGTCACGAGTCAAGAAAACTCCCCACACCACCAAAAAATCGAACCACAGAGGGCACAGAGAAACATGACACTTTTTAGTGTCTAATTGTAAATAGCAAGTTGGAAATTGCAAATTGAAAATTTAAAAACAGAAATAGGAGGCAGATGAACGCAGATTTAAAAAGATTTTTCGTTTCTTGTCTTAACTGCTAACTGCTCTCTACTCCCTGCTTACTAAATTTCACACAAAGGCACAAAGAACACAAAGAAAGAAAACATTTTTTATTTCGCAGTTTTCTTCTCATCAAAAACAAGATACTTTTCCTCCCATTTCCATTCGGGTTGGAAGGCTGCTTCGGTTATTACGATGATCTTATTCTCTTTTATTAATTTTTTTATCCGACTTGATTATATATCACGGCTACGAATCCTGGTTTAAAA
>CAZALG010000312.1:0-2493 GCA_964485935.1 uncultured bacterium
AGCAGGCTTTAGCCATCTTCATATTTTCAGGTATTCCGAGAGACCTTACACTCTGGCAAACCTTTACCCCGATGAGGTTCAGGACTCAATAAGAAAAGAAAGAGCCTACAGATTAAAAAATCTAGGTAAATCGCAAAGAGCAAAATTCATTGAAAAAAATATTGGTAAAACTTTTGACGTAATAATAGAAGCAAAAAGTAATTTAGGTAAAAAATGGTTAACCGGAATCACCCCAAATTACATAAAAGTACACTTTCCTGAAAACGGCAAGAAAAAAGGTATAGTCCCCATAAAAATCGTAAAATTCGAAAAAGGTCTGGTTTACGGTGAAACAAAAAAATAGATTCTATATTCGCACATATGGGTGTCAGATGAACAAATACGACTCCGAAATGATTAAAACCCTACTATTGAAGGAAAACTTCAAAGAAGTGTCTAGCGCAGAGGAGGCAAACTACGTATTTTTTAACACCTGCGCTGTAAGAGAAAACGCGGAGAAAAGAATTCTCGGAAGATTGGATTCATTAAAAGGATTAAAAAAAGAAAATCCCGATATTTCGGTATCTGTTCTTGGTTGTGTAGCCAAACATAATAAAGAACTTATTAATCACCCTGTTGTTGATTTTATCGCTCCTCCTGACTCCTACAGAAACCTTATAGAAGCTATCAAGGCAAAAAACACCGGGGTTTTGCCTGAAAAACCTTCTGAAAAATACTCGGATATTTTTACGCAGGCGAGCGAGACAAACGCATATCTTTCGATTACAAGGGGATGCAACTATTTCTGTTCTTATTGTATTGTTCCTTATTTACGTAATCGCCTCCGATCTCGACCTGTTGAAGATATCTTAAAGGAAGCGGAGAAACTCGTAAACGAAGGAGCCAATGAAATAACTCTTCTGGGGCAAAATATTAATGATTATTCGTATAAAGGTGTGAATTTTCCTAATATTTTAAAAAAGGTTAGTAAAATCAAAGGGTTAAAACTCCTGAGCTTTTTGACTTCTCATCCCGCTGATTTACCAGATAACTTATTTCCTGTTATGGCTGAATCCCCAATTATAGCTAAATATCTCCATCTGCCAATACAGTCCGGCTCGGATAAAATACTCTCGAAAATGATACGCAGATATACTAAGAACTACTACATAAATCTAATAAAAAAAGCGCGCTCGCTAATGCCCGACTTAACACTTACCACAGATATAATAGTCGGTTTTCCGGGTGAAACAGAAGAAGACTTCAAACAAACTTTAAAAGTAGTTAAAACGATTCGCTTCGACCAGGCTTATATGTTCGCTTATTCCCAAAGAGAAGGCACCCTTGCCTCTCTTTTTACAAATCAAATAGAAAATTCAGTAAAGAAACGACGTTTACAGCTTTTAATATCGACTCAAAACAAAATTACGGGAGAAAAAGCAAAGGAATTATTGGGAAAAGAATTTTCCGTTTTAACGATTAAAAACGGAAGAAAAGGTCAAAAGGTAGGCAAGACTAAAAATGGAAAGATAATTGCTCTTCCCGGGGTTGCCAAAATCGGATTTGAATATATCATCAAGATATATAAAATTAATGGTTGGGTGCCTGTAGGGAGAATTAAAAAGGAGGCATATAAATGACTTTAATAATATCGGTAATTTTAGGTATACTGCTTATTTTTGGAATTATAATTGGTAGTCAAAATGGAAACACCTTTGTTAATTTCTACGTTTTGAAATGGAAATTCGAAGATATCCCTTTAACTTTATTAGTAATTGAATCTATCCTTATCGGATTTATTCTTACAATAATTATATCGGGAGTAAACACTATAAAAATGAAATTGCAAATGAGAGAAATAACAAAGGAAAATACAAATTTACAAAAACAAATAAAAGCGTTAAAGAATTTACCTTTCGAAGAGGAAGAGGAAGAAGAAGAATCCGAAGAAATACTACTGGCAGATGAGGATGAAGAAAAAGAGGAGGAAAATACCGGATGAATCTGTTAGTATATCTTGTTCTTTTCTTTGCACTTGTCTGGTTAGGATTATCGATATTCTCCAGGATGTCGGAAAAAATTAAATGTCACAAACAGCATACTTCCTATCTGAAAGGGCTCGAAGCGATGATAGAAGGAAAAAAAGACAAAGCTATAAAATTATTTCGAGAGGTACTGGAAAAAGACCCTTCAGATACTGAAAGCTATCTTTATACCGGAAACCTGTTGAGAGAAAAGGGTGAAATAACAAAAGCAATAAAGATTCATAAGAATCTTCTCGTTAATCCTCTGCTTGACAAAGAGCAAAAAACCAAGCTAAAAGAATCTCTGGCTGAAGATTATTTAAAAAATGAAGACTGGGCAAAAGCCCTCCCTATACTCGAAACCCTCTATCACAAGAATACCAAAAATGTAATATTATCAAACAAATTGATGAATATCTATGAAAAATTGAAAAATTGGGATAAAGCATTCAATGTTGCAAAAAAATCATTTGACGCAATGAAGCTCGCT
>CAZALG010000313.1:0-2484 GCA_964485935.1 uncultured bacterium
GGTTTTAATCTGAAAATAGGTGAGAAAAATTATAATTTCGTATATGATTCTATTGTTGTTAGCAGTAACAATAAAGAAGAAGTATATCGCCCTTCCACCCCACCACCCCAATATGCTCCAAAATATACTCCAACTCCTGGAAAATTGGGAGAGGGATATTATTTCTCGCATCCTATATTTTATGAAAACAAGATATACTTCGCTTATAACTTCCATGAATATTATTATTCTTCTACCAGAGGTATAGGTAGTTTTGATATCACTGACAATTCATTTAACTTTTACCCATCGGAAATTTTCAAGGGCGGGGATGTTACGGGTTGTTTTATCCATAATTCCTCTATAATTTTCCCCACCGCGAGTTTCGTCTATGAAGCAAACGCAAGGCGTGCAGTTGGATTTGTTGAGTTTTCACCATCTGACTCAAGTTTCAAAATATGGAACGAGTTGCCATTTTCCAGCGATTCACTTGCGATCTTCGGTTTAGAGCAAGATAGTCTTGAATGCTGGATAGGAACCGATAGGGGTGTTTTCAGGATAAATAAGAAAACAGGAAAATGTATTCACTATGGGATTAGAAAAGGATTGATGCCAAGAGATGGAATAAACGTACATTCATTCTATGGTTCACGTCCTTTCAATCAACACCCCGTTGTAGCCGAATTAAATAAAGGTGATACCGCAGAAATAGTGGGAGTTTTAAATGGCTGGTGTGAAATAAAGGCTCCTATAGAGATTAAAGGTTTTGTCTCGAGTTCTGATATAGAAGAAGTGATAGACACAATTGGTAGAAGAGGCTTTGGAAAAGTAAGGCTTAAAACCGATAAAGGGGAGATTGCAGTTAAAACCAGTTCAAGTCATGAAGCAAATAAGTTGCTGATTCTTAACAGATCGGAAAATCCGACAGAAAATGAATACACTGTGGTTGGACGTTCCGGAAAGAAAAATGTGATTAAGGGGTACATAATAAGAATTCCTACCGCATGGATTGATATGAATGAAATACTTTTTTCTTTAGAGGAAATAGAATAGAAAAATATAGAGATAGATTCTTCGAATCTAAGTCAAAGTTAAATTAAAAAAGAATCAAATCGTAAAATCAGGATTTGGTATGTGGGGATTGGGATTTAGTAAACATAAACAATAAAAAATCCTGTGAATCTGCGTTTATCTGCGACTATGAGAAAAAGTCAACCCCTTTATTGATTTCTTCCTAAAAACCTCCTATATTTTATAACTTCTTACCATTTCTCAAACTCAATTGCAAACTTATTGCTATTTAGATATACAGCAATATAAGCCATATCTCCTCTTTCTTTGATTCTTTCATCTTGACTAAATCCACACAGTATATTATTTTTACTATGCGACTATTCGGGTTGGCTGTCACTTTTGCGGCAGCTCCCAGTTTATATATTCAGGAGGTGGTTGTTAAACGTCCAACGGGCTTAGTATAAGATTTATACTTTCCCAGCAGATAACCAACCACCTTCTGATATTTAGTCAAGTTATCAGAAGGTTATTACCACCTCCCGAAAAATCAAGACTTTTTCTCATAATAAACGTCCTATTCTTAGGATTTTAGTTAAACCTTGGATGTCGGACTAACTCTGCTTCTTGACATAAAAAAATTTTGCACTAATTTTAATTGTAGGAAAGAGAAATGGTTTGGTTGTACAATTTTCTTTTTAAGGGAGGAATAGTTGTGAAGGTTTTAAATCTTGGCAAAGTTTTAATTTCTATATTCATTTTTGTATTGTTTTTAAATGTTAAAGCAAAAGAGAATAAGAAAATCAATACTCAGTTTAAGGAAGGGGTGACTCAACGCGCTTTAAAATTAAAAAAGGGCGGAGATATTTTTTGTTCTATAAGTACTATAAATGGATCAAGTGTTTTGAAATTAGTAAGTGAAGAAGAAACTTTTGTGAGCCTTATAGATGATGCCGGAAGAAAAATAAAACAGTTTAACGGTAAAGAAATTTCAATTTCCGGAGAGGATCTTCTTTCAGGCAATTACTTTCTTGCGGTTAATAATGAGAAGCCAATAAAGTTAACAGTTATAGATAACTTGATGCTTTGTGATGGAGCATTTGTTGAGGAAGAGGAAGAGGAGGAAGAGGAGGAGGAAGAGGAAGAGTTCGAAGGACCTGCTTATAAAAACCCTAATCTTTCAATTGAAGAGAGAGTAGATGACCTTCTTTCAAGGATGTCCCTTCAGGAGAAAATAGACCAGCTATCCGGCGATCCGGCGATTGATGGTTTTACTACAAAATACAACGATAACCTTAAGATTCCCCAAATAAAATGTGTCGATTGTCCTCATGGGGTTAGGTGGGGCAATGCGACTTTTTTCCCTGTGCCCATAGCGTTTGGAAGCACCTGGGATGTGGACTTAGTCGAGGAAGCTGCCGTTGTAATAGGGAGAGAAAGCAGAGCTAAGGGAAGAAATATGGGATTGGCTCCGTGCATTAATTTAATAAGAGA
>CAZALG010000314.1:0-2459 GCA_964485935.1 uncultured bacterium
ATACCTTTATCGTGACTTCGCCGTCCTCTGCTACCGCGTAAGAAATGTCTCCGGTACCGAATGCTACACTTATATCCGAAACAACAGGACTTTCTTCAACAGCATCGATAGGATAAACTGTGATCGGATATGATTCGCCGTTTACGCTCGGTTTCGAAAGATCCTCAACCGTTATTATCAGACCTACACCACCTACCGTCGCCACCATCGGATATAGTTCTATTGAATTATCCATTAAGCGGATTTCCCCACCAGTAAAAACCACCCCTGTTCTATTAGCGCTCAGATGAGCATTAAGTGGTAATCCTAAATCCGTAGTATTGCCAAATATATCTATTGCCGTTACCTCAATATTAACGGTATCATCATAAATCCATATTTCAGTTTCTCCACCCTCAAGCTGTACGTTAAAACCAACAATAAGACCTGGATTTATAGTGATAATCACTGTATCTACTAAATCCTGTCTAGATGTTTTTTCATACCACGTTACAACCAGCGTATCGACACCGCATGTGGTTGATGCAGTATATGTTGTATACGCATAACCCCCACCATTTGTTAGTGAATCCTCAGGATCTATGCTGCCTAACGCTGGTGGATCCAATACATAAAAATAAACCCTTTCTCCATCAACACCAGCACTACTAGAAGTAAGTCTTGCCTGGAACTGCTGGGTCCCGTTTAGGTTCAGTGTTGCACTTTCCGGAGTCACAACTAGATTGTCCGGAACCTGGGCGGCTAAATCGCCTGAGAAAGAAAACAAAAGTATTACAAAAAAGACGAAGAATACTTTACGAAAATTAAACCTCATAAAAACTCCCTTGTATATTTGTATATAGTTAAACACAAATAACAACTTTTTTATTTTTTTTAAAAAATCGTTGGGTTGTCTAATATTGTATTCCATTTCGGCAAAATTGTCAAGAGTTTTTTTCGAACAACAGCGCCAATATAACCAAAAATTTGACTATCAGCATCAACGGGGTGTTGACAAATAAAAATTTATGGCTAATTTTATACAAAGGTATTCTAATATCTGGAAAGGGGGATAAAAATGAACAGAAGAGATTTCTTCAAAAAAGCCTTTTCTCTGGCAGCTGTTGTTGGTATCTCTTCAATTGTCAAATCAACACCTCTGCTCGGAGCAGAAGAAGACAGTAAAAACAAAAAAATCCCGGATTTAATAGCGGTTAAAAATGGTACACCTGAAAAAATGTTCGACAAAGGTATAGCAGCGTTAGGCGGAATGAAAACGTTTATTAGAAAAGGACAAACAGTCGTAGTAAAACCAAATATTGCCTGGATCGCGAACCCTGAAGGTGCAGCGGACACAAATCCGGCCTTAGTCAAGAGAATAATAGAACACTGCTTCGATGCGGGAGCGAGTAGAGTGTATGTATTCGACCATACATGTAATGATTGTTTTACAACTTACCGTGTTAGCGGTATTGAAAAAGCAGCGAAAGAAGCTAATGCAAAAGTTGTGCATGCGAATAAAGAATCGTATTACCAGGAAGTAAGAGTCCCCGGAGCTCATACATTAAAGCAAGTTAAAGTCCATGAGTTAATATTAGAAAGTGATGTTTTTATAAACGTACCTATATTGAAACACCACGGGAGTACCAGAATGACATGCGCACTCAAAAATCTTATGGGTGTAGTTTGGGATAGAGGCTACTATCATAGAACCGATCTTGATAGGTGTATTGCCGAATTTCCTTTATACAGAAAACCGGATCTAACTATAGTAGATGCTTACAATATATTAACGGATGGACCGAGATCCCGTTCTCTGAAAGATGTTGTAAGAAAAGGAATGCAACTGTTATCAAAAGATATGGTAGCACTTGACGTTGCTTCTTCTAAAATCTTGGGAGAAAAGGTAGAAAATATAAAATATATAAAAATTGGCAGCGTTCTGGGACTTGGAACCAGCAATCTCGAAGAATTAAATATTAAGAGAATCACTCTATAGATGAAAAAAGGGAAGTTAAAACTTCTACGAGTCTCAATTGAGGTTTTCTTTTTTGTTTTTATAATTTTTTCGTTCTTTCGTTTTTTCCCAGAAAAACTAAAAACAATTCCGATTAAATCTCAAATAATTCCCCTATCAATATCCTTTTTCTTCGAAGGATTTCTTCTATCATTATTTTTACTTGTTTTATTTCTTTTAATAACTGCTAATTTCGGAAGGATATACTGTTCATTTTTTTGTCCTCTCGGCGGGTTTCAAGATATTCTCATAAGAATTAAAAAAAAGTCGTCAAAATTCAGTCACCACAAGCCTTTAATAACACTTAAATTAACTATACTTATTTTCGCAATTATAAGTCTGATATCAGGAGGGCTTTATTTTATTTCCTATCTGGATCCTTATAGTGTTTTCGGAAAGACGGTAAACTATTTATTAAAACCTTCTATAGTGCTCATCAACAACAGCGTGGAACTTGCTTTGC
>CAZALG010000315.1:0-2450 GCA_964485935.1 uncultured bacterium
CTTTTTGTATATGTTTAAGCGCCTTTCTTAAGAATATTTTAGCTTCTCTTGCATCCTCGGCATCTTCGCCGATTTCGGGTATAAGGAAAGGTAAAATTCTTACAAAGGTCAAAGGCAGCCTTATATTCACATTATCTTCCTCATTATCGCTTTGAACATTTACAATCAATCTTTTGGGAGTTCCGGCTTTCTTTATTATATCCTTGCTGTCTTTTATCCAGAAGCGGATGACTTCCTCTCCATCCGTGATTTCAATTATCGGTTCATCGCCAATCTCGGCTTCTTGAAGGATCTTGAGAATGCTGTCCGGCGGAATTTTTTCATCGTTTATTTCCCAATCTTCATCGCAAGTTTTGGCAAATTCAATAGACTCCTCTATCAAAGTTTTCGGCACATTGATTGTGATCTTTTCTCCGTTTTTCTCCGTTACCTCTAAGGCGAGAAAAGGTATCGCCAAGTTTAACAAAATAAATAAATTCATATTTCCTCCTTTTTTATATTGTACTAATATAATAATACAAAACTAAATTTTGTCAAGGGGTTTTTTGAAGTTTTTTTAAACACAGAGGACACCGGTATTTAAACTGTTGGTCGGTTGGTCTGTTAGTCCGTTGGTCTGTAAATAAAAATGACAGATAGTCGAAGATGGCGGATCGTTATTAGTTTGTGGTTCGTTGTTCCTAGTTGTGGTTTTCAATTTGACAATTCAACCATTTTGCAAGTTAACTGATCCGAAGAATCCGTGGCGTTATTAAATATTTTTCTATTTGACTATTTAGCCGATTCGAGGAATCTGCTAATTGAAGTTCTTGACATGATAGGTAGATTGTGTAAATTAAATAATATAAATTATGAGAAGGGGAGAAGTCAATCGG
This sequence comes from uncultured bacterium, assembly GCA_964485935.1. Taxonomy (GTDB): domain Bacteria; phylum Hydrothermota; class UBA3072; order UBA3072; family UBA3072; genus JAFGHJ01. The sequence continues at coordinate 876 of CAZALG010000315.1, forward strand.
AAACTTTTGTTTTGCCCATGTAAAATATGGGAAATATAATGAAATTACGGGAAATTCTATCAATTATTTCCAACCGAGCGGAGCTGTAGATTTTGAATTCATTTGGTCTAATCTCTTTAAGCGGTTTTCTGTAAATCCAACGCAGTGTTATTGCAATGTTTTGGTCGCTGAAACTTGAAGTTATTAAAGATTCGTTCGACAAGGTTTATAAGAATCGAATAACGGGGTGCATAAAATTGAAAAAGAATTGTTGTTTTAGTCGTAACCAATTCAAATTGACATAGGAGGTGATAAGTGGATAAAGAAGACAAAAATCAGGGAAGTCAACCAGTAGAAGGTGATAAGAGTGCGGAGAAAAAGATTAGCGGTAACGTCAAAGATATGGTTGCACCGGCTCAGGAATTGTCCTATTACTTCATCTGCAGTAATAACCATAGCTTAATTAAGGCCTACCATGACATCTTTAGAGTCGGGTCGCCTGCTTATGGAGGTTCGGCTGCTTACTACCGTGCGGACAAGAACCAACTGATTTCTAAGCAGGCGGATGCAACCGCTGCGTCGCTGCTCTTCGCTGGACAGAGAACCATGGGTTCGACAGTGGATGAGGTTGCAACCGTCGCAGATGTGCTTGCGAAATTGAACGTGGGGTACGGGGACCTCTTCATCTCCTTTGTCAACGTCGGTCCGACAGGATGCAAATGGGTGCAGGAGGTATACGCTACGCTTCTAAGCGAGGCTGTTGGCCAGGGCATCCTTCCATTTCCAATGTATACAACAGCGAACAAGGACGCAGCGCAGTTCCTTCTCGACTCACTCAGTCTTATATCGAGATAACAGGGGTGGGCCTTCTTTGAAAAGTGATATGGGGTAGAGTTGACGTGATAGTTTGATTGTATAAATTAGATATGAATATAAAGATAAAATAAGAGAGGAGAATAATGATTAAATGTCCAAAATGTGATAAGCCTCTAAATGGTTTTAAATTATTGTTTAAGACTGATTATTCTAAAATTGAATGTGGCAACTGTGGCAGCAAGTGGAATCTAAAGGTAAAAAAGAATAAATCGTTATTATGGGGAGTTTCCGGAGGGGTTTTTGGGCCTTTAGCTTTTTTAGCGTTCAGTTTTTTAGGTTTTTTATGGGGTTCAATTGCTGTAATAGCTCTTTTAATAATTTATTATTTAGTTATGCGTAATTTTGTTGAAAATTTCATAGAAATTGTTAAATATTGATTATAGCAAAATTAAATGTATAAGTATATGATTTTATCGTTAATATGGAAAGCAAAACTTTTATTGAAAGTTCGTAAAGAGGGGAGGTTATCATAAAAAAGCAAAGAATTTTAAGTGTTTTAATGATTTTAATTTTACTCTTATCGCTATCCTGTTCGACAGCTCAGTATGTTAGATACGGTGACTACAATTACAAAACAGTAGAAGATGATCCTTTAAAAGCTCGAGTTTACACTCTGGATAACGGAATGAAAGTGTATATGACGGTTTTTAAGGATGAGCCGAGGATTCAAACATGTATTGCGGTTCGTGTTGGAAGCAAAAATGATCCTGCGGAAACCAC
>CAZALG010000316.1:0-2408 GCA_964485935.1 uncultured bacterium
TTTCTTCATTTTTAAACTTTGATTTGTATTTTTTCATTTTGATATTTGATTTTTGCATTTTAGCGGCTTCGCCGCTATGATCTTATTTCCATATTATCGATTAGTCTCGCCTTGCCTATCCATACTGCGATTAAAACTTTCGTTGGTCTTTCTACTTTTTCTACTTTTTCAAGGGTCTGGGGATTTACAAATTCAATGTAGTCTATGCGTGTATGTTTTTTTGCTTTTATTAAATCAATCATTTTCTTCTTTAATAAGCCTGCTTCTTTTTTGCCTTTCTCAACCATTTCTCTTGCCATAATTAGAGATTCATAAATAATCGTAGCTTCCTTTCTCTCTTCCCTTTTCAGATAAAAATTTCTTGAGCTAACCGCCAGTCCGTCTTTTTCTCTTATAATTGGAGAGGGAATAATTTCTATCGGTAAATTTAGATCTTTAGCCATTGTTTTTATTATGATGTATTGTTGATAATCTTTTCCCCCGAAAACAGCCACATCCGGTTGCACTATATTGAACAGTTTTAAAACCACAGTAACAACTCCACGAAAATGAGTTGGCCTACTTCTTCCACAGTATTCTTTTGAAAGCTTACCAACTTCACAGAAAGTTTTAAAACCTTCCGGATACATTTCGTTTAATTCGGGGATAAAAACACAATCGACATTTTTTTCTTTAAGAAGTTTCAAATCCTTTTTTTCGTCTCTGGGATAATCCTCATAATCTTCCCCTTCTCCAAATTGAGTCGGATTAACGAAAATAGATGCTATTACTTTATCCGCATGTTCTTTTGCCTTGTCTATAAGACTCAAATGACCTTCATGCAAGAAACCCATCGTGGGGACCAAAGCTATTCTAGTGTTTTGGCATTTCTCATTTAAAGAATAATTCTGCTGTTCTTTTATAGTTCTGAAAACTCTCATTGGATGACAGATAAATAGTTTGTTCCGCTTTCAATCGAAGCAATTTCTTTTTTTAGCAATTGCAGATGGGAGGGTTCATTTAGAAAATCAAATTCATTAGAATTCAAAATTAATACAGGGCTTTTTTGAAAATGGAAAAAATATTCGTTGTAAGAACTTATAAGAAGTTTAATATAATCTTCTTTTATCCTTCTTTCATAACTCCTTCCTCTATTTTTTATTCTTTCCATTAAGGTATCGAGGCTTGCCTGAAGGTATATTACAAGATTCGGTTTTATAATATCTTTATCGAGAAGATTGTAAATTTTTTCATATAAACCTTTTTCTCTCTCCTCAAGATTAATCAAAGCGAATATCCTATCCTTATCAAAAGTATAATCGGAAATTATCCTTCTTGTAAAAAGATCTCTGTTAGTCAGATTTCTGAGTTCGTTGTATCGGGAAAGCAAAAAGAAAATTTGAGTGGGGAAAGCGTATCTCTCAGGATCTTCGTAAAACTGAGGAAGGAAAGGATTTCCATCTATGTCTTCGAGTATTGTTTTTGTATTGTATTCTTGAGAAAGAAACTTTGCCAGAGTTGTCTTTCCTACGCCTATTACGCCTTCAATCGCAATATATTCCCAGTTTTCCATACTTTCTTTTTATCTGGACAAATCTCCAGAAGAGTTTCAATTCTTTTTCCACTTAGAGGATCCCTTTCCTCTTTTGTTATTTCACAAAGTGGTATAAGGTAGAAATTCCGCATTCTAAGGTATGGGTGAGGGACGTTTAGCGCAGGACTAGAAAATATTAGCTGCTCCGAGAGTAGCAAATCAACATCGATAATTCTTTCCCCCCATTTTTCTTTTCTTTTTCTTCCCATTTTCTCCTCAATGGAAAGCAATGCTTGAAAAAGATTTTTTAAGGCTAATTCAGTTTCTATGTAAACACATGCATTTAAAAATTCCGGAATGTCATCCCTACCCCAGGGTTCAGTCCTGTATATATGCGAACCCTTAACCTCTCCCATTTTGGAAATCTGTATATATGTTTTCAGTAGATTTGCTTCCTTATTCCCCCTATTAGATCCAAGAGAAAGATATGCTTTTGTCATTTTTTTATTCTTCTATTGTAACCCAGGATTCTTTTACCTTATCTTGAAAAGGAGGATTGTTTTTTTTAACCGTGACTTTGACTTTACCGACATTGTCAAGACTCTTTATTTGTTCCCAAATTGAAAGTGCCGCCTTTTCAAGAGTGTAAATCTCTCCTTCTAAACCGGTTCTTATTAATGTATAAATAGTTCTAAAATCGACTCCAAACGATGGATCATCTTCTTCTGCAACAGTTTTAAAATCAGTTTCTAATGAGACATCTATACAGATTTCTTGAGGTTGTTCTCTTTCTTTACCGAATCCAAAAATTTTATTTACAATTACACCTGTAAAACCTATGCTTTTCATTTACTTGATTATAATTTATGATTAAATATTGTCAACACATTTTCTT